>NZ_MRCT01000038.1 GCF_002208625.1 Methanobrevibacter sp. 87.7 | reverse complement strand
ATTCAATATTGTATTAATTTTTTATAATACTATTCATTATTTGTCCTTTTAAATTATCGGATTTTATTTAAAAAACTTGTGTGTTTACTTTTTTCTTTTAAAAAGCTTTATAATACTAACATTTATATAAAGATAAGTTTAATATAATAATAGAATATTATGTTTTTTATATTCCAGATAATTTTTATTTAAAAATTATTCTTTTCTGATTTTAAAGTTAAAATCTCTTTTATTTTTAAAATCATTGATTATTATTTTATATTTATATTTTTTGGAGGATTTTTTTATGGCAACAAAAGTTGTAGAAGTTAAAACTTTAAAAGTTGGTAAATACGTAGTATTAAATGATGAACCTTGTAAAATTGTTGGTTTAAGCACCTCTTCTCCTGGTAAACATGGAGCAGCTAAAGCTAGAGTAGAAGCTATCGGTGTTTTTGATGGTCAAAAAAGAACATTAACTAAACCTGTAAACAGTAAAGTAGATATCCCTATTATTGATAAAAGAGTAGGTCAAGTTTTATCTATCCAAGGTAATAATGTTCAAGTTATGGATATGGAAAACTATGATACTTTAGATTTACCATTACCTGAAGAATTAGCTGATAAAATTGTTGAAGGTATTGAAGTAGAATATATTGAAGCTATGGGTAATATGAAAATTATGAGAACTAAAGGTTCAGCACCTAGTATCTAGATTTCATAATTTTTAATTATTTTTTTACTTTTAAATTTTATTTTACTTATTAATAGTCTATAATTAAATTTTTTGTGTTTAATTGTGGCTATTTAGGATTATTAGTTAGGTAGTTAAATTATTTTTAACTATAAATATTTTTTTAATTATTTTTTAATATAAAAAATAATTTATTTTTTACTTATTTTTTTAGTTTTTTACTTAATTATGGTGTTTTTAATGATATTTGGTATGCATGAACCTTGTAAATTTGCATTTTCTCAAGAAGATTCTGATTTTGATAATATTCCTAATGATGATAATTTATGGGGTATTATTGGTGTTCCATTTGATAGTACTGTATCTTATCATGTTGGTTCTAGATATGGTCCACTTGTTGTAAGAGAAGCATCTTATTCATTTGAATATTATAATACTATTCTTAATAAGGAACTTGATACTGTATTTTATGATTTTGGAGATCTTAATGCAATTCCAGGTAACTGTAAAAAAACATGTGATTTACTTGAAGATGTTGTATCTGATTTACTTAGTAATAATATACGACCTATTCTTATTGGTGGAGAACATAGTGCTACTAAAGGTTCACTTTCAGCAATAGCAAATAATCAAGAATCAAATGACTTATCTGGTATTACTATAATTCATATTGATGCCCATAGGGATATTATTGATGATTATCAAGGTGAAAAAGATTCTCATGCAACTGTTATCCATAGAGTATTTGATTTAAATCCTGAAGAAATTGTTCAAATTGGAATAAGATCATCATCATTAGAAGAGGAAGAATTTGTAAGTGAACATGATAATATTACAACATTTAAAGCAGATGATTTAAGAAAATCTTTTAGCTATTTACTTAATTATTTAGAGAGTATTAATACTCCAATATATATTTCAATTGATATGGATGCTCTTGATCCTGCATATGCTCCTTCTTTAGGTAATCCTGTACCTTGTGGACTTTCACCTGAGGATATTCAAGAAATTCTTTTATGTTTAAAAGATAAAGATATTTTAGGTTTTGATATTATGGAAGTTGCAGCTGATAGGTTAGGTGATATCACTGCAATTAATGCTGCTAAAATAATTTATGATTTTTTATCTCTTAGATAATTTTTTATTGATTTTAGGGATTAATATTAAATTTTTAGCTATTTACTTAATTATTTAGTTAAATATTCTTTTTTTAATTATATATTCAAATATTTTATTTATTTGTTTTTTAATTTTTTAATTAGCTATTTAATTTGATATTAAGTTTTTATTTATTATAATTAGCTATTTAAGTTATTTAATTAGGTATGGAGTTTTTATTTCTTTTTAATTAAGTTTTTATTTATTTAATTCAATATTAGCTTTTTATTTAATTGTAATTAGTTATTTAAATTTATTTAATTAGATATGAGGTTTTTAATTATTTCTAATTAGGTTTTAATTTATTTAATTTTATTTTATAATTAAATATTTAAAGCTTAATTTTATATTATTAATTATAAAAGATAAGGAGCATATCATGTTTTTATTAGCTAGATTACTAACTAGTTTTGTATTTATCAAATTTTTATATAAATTGTATTTAGAAAGTTTTCTAAGATTTTTAGATATTTTTAGTATAAATAAATCTAGGTTACAATTATCATGTTGATTTCTTATCTATTTTAAGTATTTCATAGGGATTTGCAATTATTTTATTGCTTTTTTATCTATTGTAGTACTTAATAATACTTTTTTAAGTATATTTTTTTTCTATATTTAAATCTTATTTACAGAACTTTAAAGGTGTTTTAAATTAATATAAAGGAAAAATTCATTTATGGTGTAAAAAAAGGTATTCCTATAACATTTGGATATATTCCAATGGGTATTGGTTATGCTGCCCTTGCTATTAAAGCAGGTGTTAGTCCTATGCAAACTATTGCAATGTCTATATTTGTATATGCAGGTGCAGGACAAATTATTGCAGTATCAATGATTGGTCAAGGTGCAACTTTACTTGCAATTGTACTTACTAATTTTGTTGTTAATTTAAGATACTTTGTAATGAATTTGTGTGTATATAATAAGGTTAGTGAAAATTCATTATTAACGAATATTTTAAGTGCACATTTTACTGTAGATGAATCTTTTGCAATATTTTCACTTATGGAAGAATCTTCAATATGGATTTATATTGGAATTTCATTAATTGCATACCTTTCATGGGTATTGGGTGCAGCAATTGGTGTAATGGTACTTAATATACTTCCAGTTATTGTTACAAATAGTTTTAATATATCTTTATATGCATTATTTGTAGCTATTTTAATTCCTGCAGTTAAACATGATAAAAAATTAGGTCTTTTAGTTGTATTTACTGGAATTTTGAATATTATTCTAAAACCATTTGTATCTAATTGGTCTTTAATTTTATCTACTATTATTGCTGCAGCAGTAGGTGTATATTATATTGATGATGAAACTGTTATGGGTTCATCTTCTAATAGTAAAGATGAGGATATTAAAACAAGATCTTATTAATTTATTGTTTTAGTTAATGATAAAGTTTAATTAGATTTTATTAATATTATTAAAAGTTTTTAAATAATTTGGTGATTATACTTTCAGGTAGGTTTTTATATGGTTGATGTAAATCTTGTAATTCTTGGTTGTGCACTTGTAACATTTATTCCTCGTTTAATTCCAGCAGTATCTGTTGATAAGTTAAATCTTAATTATAAATTTGAAAAGTTTTTAAATTTAATTCCTTATACTGCACTTGCTGCTTTAATATGTCCTGGTGTATTAACTGTAGATACTAATTTATGGTATATTGGTTTAATTGGTGCAGTTGTTGCAGGTTCCTTAGCATGGAAAAAGGTTCCTCTTGGTGCTATTGTTATTTTAACTGTTGTAGTTTTAATTTGTGTATATTCAATAGTTCCTTTCTTTTAGAATCTTGAATTTATAAAATAGTTTTAAAAGTTTAATATTTAATTAGAGGATAATAATGTTTAATAATATGATTATTATAAAAGGTGCTTATGTTCATAATTTAAAAAATATTGATGTTAATATTCCACTTGGTAAAATAGTAGGTATTGCTGGAGTTTCTGGTTCAGGAAAATCTTCTTTAGCTTTAGGTATTCTTTATGCTGAAGGTTCAAGACGTTATCTTGATGCATTTAGTACATATACAAGAAGACGAATATCTAATCAAAGTGAAAAAGCTAAAGTTGAAAGTATTGAATATGTTCCTGCAGCTTTAGCTTTACGTCAAAGACCAAATATACCAAATATAAGAAGTACTTTTGGTACCTCTACAGAATTATTAAATTATATTAGATTATTATTTTCTCGTTGTGGTAGTTATTATTGTCCTAATGGTCATTTAGTACCTCCTAGTCTTAATGTGTCTCGTGAATTACCAATTGTATGTCCTGTATGTGGTGAAGAATTTTATGGACTTAGTGCTGAGGAATATTCATTTAATAGTGATGGTGCATGTCCAAGATGTTCTGGTACTGGTACTGTAAGGGAAGTTGATGATTCTAAATTAGTTCCAGATCAAACAAAAACTTTAGAAGAAGGAGCAGTTAGAGCATGGAATCTTTTTGGTATTTCTTGGATGTATAGAGCAGCAGGTGAACTTGGTGTTCCTGTTGATGTTCCATTTAAAGATTTAAGTGATGAAGAAAAAGAAATAGTTTATCATGGAAAAGAAGTAGATTTAAATGTTGTTATACCTTTTAAAAATGGTAAAATGTTTGATTTAAATGTTAAATATCGTAATGCACATCAATCTATTGTTGAAGCTTTAAATGGTACAAAAACTGAGAAAGGATTAAATAAGATTAATCAATTTTTAACTGTTATGACTTGTCCAGAGTGTCATGGTTCTAGATTAAATAAAAGAGCAAATTCTACTTTATTAAATGGTCTTACTCTTGATGAACTTAGTCATATGACTTTAGGTGAAATTGTCGATTGGCTTCCAAGTCTTATTACTTCTTTACCTAATGAAATGAAGAATATGGCTAAAGTTATTATTGATGAATTTATGGATATTGCTAAAATATTAATGGATTTAGGACTTGATTATTTATCTTTAGATAGGAAAAGTTCTACTTTATCAACAGGTGAACTACAAAGAGTTCAACTTGCAAAAACTGTAAGAAATCATACAACTGGAATCCTTTATGTTCTTGATGAACCTTCTATAGGTCTTCATCCATCAAATGTAGATGGTTTAATAAGTGTTGTAAGAAAATTAGTTGAAGATGGAAATTCTGTTATTCTTGTTGATCATGATATTAGAATTTTAAGTATTGTTGATTATTTAATTGAGATTGGACCTGGAGCAGGAAATGATGGTGGAAATATAATATTTAAAGGTAGTCTAGATGAAATTTCAAATTCTGAAAATTCATTAATTGGTCCATTTTTAAATAAAGATGAAACTATTATTGTAAGAGAAAAAGCAACTAAAGAAAATATGTTTGATGAAGGAACTATTCATCTAAAAACATCAAATATTCATACAGTTAAACCACTTGATGTAGATATTCCTAAAAATAGATTCACTGCTATATCTGGTCCTTCTGGTAGTGGTAAAACAACTCTTATTTTAGAAAGTTTATTTCCATCAATAAAAGCATTAATTAATAATGAAGATTTACCTGAACATGTATTAGATATTGAGGATAATTGTATTAAACGTATTAATCTTATTGATGCAAAACCTATTGGAGTAAATGTTAGAAGTACAATAGCAACATATAGTGGAGTATTAGATGATTTAAGGAAATTATTTGGTAAATTATCTGATGAATATAAAACTCGTGACTTTTCATATAATACTGGTAAATTACGTTGCCTTACATGTAAAGGAACTGGATGTATAAATATGGATGTTCAATTCTTACCTGATATGGAGATTACATGTCTAGATTGTAATGGTTTACGTTATTCTAATGAAATAGATAAAATATTGTATAATGGTTTATCAATTAAAGATTATATGGTCTTAACTGTTGATGAAGCTTTAACTACATTAAACACAGATTCAAAATTAGAAAGAAAGATTTATAGAAAATTAAATACTTTATCTGAACTTGGACTTGGGTATCTTACTCTTGGAGAAGCTACTCCTACATTATCTGGTGGTGAAGCTCAAAGACTTAAATTAGCAAGTGATTTAGGTAAATCTCAAAAGGATACAATTTTCATATTTGATGAGCCTACAATTGGTCTTCATCCACTTGATGTAAGAGTCTTGTTAAAAGTTCTTCAAAAATTATTAGATAAAAAAGCAACTATTATTGTTATAGAACATGACTTAGATTTACTTGCTAATGCAGATTATATTATTGATATGGGACCATCTGGTGGTATAAATGGTGGTGAAATAGTTGCTAAAGGAACATTAGATGATATTATTAATAATAAAAATAGTAAAACTGCTATATATTTAAAAGATATTAAATAGTTTTTAAGATTTTTTAAAAAAAAATATATTTAATAATCTTTTTACTAATTTTTTAAAAAAAGAAAAAATAAGAATATATTGTTAAATAGTTTAACAATATTATTTTGATTGATACTAAGACTTTTAAAGGTTTAATGAGTCTTAATTAGCTATTTAAAAAATCTATTTAATTTTATAATAAATCATATAATTTTGGAATTACTTTTTCAAATTTTACTCCATATTTATGATTTGGGTCACCAACAGTTTCTTCAATAGCTTTTTTAGTAAATTCACCAGCAATTTCTGCAGATTTAGAAGGAGATTTACCAATCATAGATGATCCTACAAATGCTGAAGCAAAAACATCACCAGTTCCATGGGAAATGTAATCTATTTTATCATTGTATACAATTTTTGTAGAAGAAGGATTATTTTTATCTAAGACTATTGTTCCTAATTTATTTTCTTTATGTGTATCTCCTTTTAAGATAACATATCTTTTTGTAAAATCAGAAAGCTCATTTGCTATATCTAACATTTCTTCTTTTGAAAAATTTGGTTTCCAAGTTTTATGTAATAAATAACAAGCTTCAGTTGTATTAGGAAGAATATAATCTCCTACTTTACATAATTCACCCATTTTATCAGCAAATTCTTGGTTAAAAGCAGGATAAAATTCACCATTATCTGCCATAGCAGGATCAACAAATACAAGTCCTTCAGGTTTTAATCTTGAATCTATAATTTCTTTTATATAATCTAATTGTTTCATTGAGCCAATATATCCTGTATATATAGCATCAAAGTATATTCTTTCTTTTTCCCAATGTTCACGAATAGCTGGAAGATCTTCTGTTAAATCTCTACATGTATATCCTGAAAAACCTGATGTATGTGTAGATAAAACAGCAGAAGGAAGAACAGCAGTTTCAATTCCAAATGCAGAAATAATTGGTAATGCAACTGTTATTGAGCATTGTCCGTAACAAGATATATCTTGAATTGTTAAAATTTTTTTTGTTTCGTTTTTTTCATTTAACATAGTCTTATTTTTAATTAATTGTATTATTAATATTTAATTATTTTTTTACATCACTTAATTACTGTATGAAATATTGAAGTGTTCTTCTACTATTTGATTTAATTGTTCTTTTATTTTATTGAAGTCTACATTAAGATCAATGTTCTTACACTAATTTTATTTCCACTCATTTTGTATGTGTAATTTGGTTGTTCTTTTTCATCTGTTTTTGCATATAATAACATTCCCGATACTTCATGGGGTTTATATGATTCTTCTATTTCTTTATTTTTTACATATGTAAATATTTGATATAAATTTCCAGAATGTAATTTTCTTGTATTATAATATTCTTGCATTGTATGTCTGTAATATTTTGCATCAATAATTAATGTTTGATAATTATTTGTTAAAGTTATATCTGACTGCATTATTGGTAACATTCTGTCTATTTCATCATCTAATTGCCATTTAATTTGTGATGCTTCTGATTTTAATTGAGGAAACTCTTTTTTATAATATTCAAGTATAAATTTTTCATATAATTTTGGCATTCTTTCTTCATAAATATCCATAAGTTTTGTTTTTCCTTCTGTCTGTTTTTGTAGTAATCCTTTACTTGTTAAATAACATATTGCAATAATCATTCTGTATGTTTGATTGTTTCTGTAATATTGTATATTCCAGTTTACTGTTTTTAAATTTATAAAATTAACATCCTTAAAATATAAAACGATTCTTTTAAGTTTCTTTTTTCTTTTTTTAGAAAGATCTTTTGTTTTTAATAGTAAATATATAGTGGATTTTATTATTTGATTTTTATAAGAGTTTATTGTAAAATTATCATATTCACATATTAATTTTTTATTCCTTAATGTTCTAATAGATTGAGTTATATCTATTTTTCCACATATTGCAGATAATTCTTCTGTTTTTTCTATATAATCTTTTTCAAGTCCTCTCTTTATCTGTTTACTTATACTTATTATAAGTATTTCTGCAAATAATTCTGTAGTATTTTCAAATTCTTCAGTTTCTAACTTCTTATATGATTTTTCATGTAATACTTGGAATGCATATGTAAGCATGTAATAAATGTTTTTTATTGGAATCATTTAATCACATCTTTAATTAAATTATTCAATAATATTTCTTAGTTTACTACTCCAAGTTTCTACTTTATTTGGTTCATCAAACCAATATTCTTTAAGTAATGGGATTATTTCAAAGTTAATTATATATTTTAAGTTTTTATCAATTGTGTCTTTTTTTAGATTACAGAAATAACTATGTCCTATTTGGAAACCTTCACCAAGAACTTCATCTTCTTTTATTTCATTATTTAATTCTTTAATTAATTCAATTAGATTATTAAATTTAGGGTTGTTGAGTTCTTCTCCATATTTTTTAAAGTTTTCAGAATTAAATGCTGGTCTTAAGGTATAAAAGGCAAATCTTCTACGTAATGCATAATCCATAATTGCAAGACTTCTATCTGCAGTATTCATTAAACCAAGTATGTATAAATTTTTTGGAATACTAAATGATTCTTTATTATATAATAGAGGTACTTTATTTCCACGTTTATCTTTTTCTATAAGCATGAAAAGTTCACCGAAGATTTTACTTAAATTTCCACGATTTATTTCATCAATTATAAAGAAATAACTATTTTCTTCATCATTTTCTGCTTTTTTACAAAAATTATAAAATATTCCCTTTTCTAGGTCAAAACCTTCTTCAGATGGCCTATATCCCATAATAAAATCTTCATAAGAATAACTTTGATGAAATTGAACTAATTCTACTCTTTCTTTATCTTTAACTCCAATGATAGAATATGCTAATCTTTTAGATATGTATGTTTTTCCAACACCTGGTGCTCCTTCAATGATTACATTCATTTTATATTTAATTAAATCGATTAATTTATTGTATTCTTCTTCATTTATAAATGAATCTTTAAGAAAATCTTCTTTTTTATATTCAGGGTAATTTGTTTTTGGTTCCTCTTCTATATAATCTTCAAAAAGGTTTTTTATTTTCTCAATCATTTCAGGGTAATCTGTTATTTTTGTTAATGTTTTTAAAGGTAAAGTATCTTTATAATTAAAATTTTCTTTTTCTTTCCAATTAACAGGTATTATATTTGTATATTCTTTATCTTTTGTATTATCATAATAATATTCACCATCAACAATACCATATCCTATTATCTTGTGTAAACCTTTTTTAGCAAATATAATATCTCCTGGTTTGATTTCATTTGAAAATTGCCATAAAGCATTTGAATCATTTGGATATTTAGAATTAGTTTTATTAATTTCTTGTAATTTTTTTACTATTTCTTTCTTACTATTATACTTTCTTAAATCACTAACTTTATTCCAACCAATACCCATAACTTTTTGTTTGTAATATTCATTCCATTTATTTGCTTTTTCTCCTGGAGAATAAATCCAATAGTTACGTTCATTTATATTATCTGGATCACCAATTCCTCCTTTTTCCTGTTTTTCACTTTCGTCTTTATTTTCTTGTGTTGAATTTATCCTGGTATAATCTTCTGTTTCCATATGAATTCCCCCTATTTATAAAATATTAAAATTTTAAAAGTTTTATTTTATGTATTATTTTTAAATTACTAAAATGGGATATTATATATAATAATTTTAATTAGTATTTCATTATTATTTTAATTTTAAGCTTTTTATATTAATTTTGTACAAAATTAAATTATAATATTTTATTAGATATTTATTCAAAATATATATTATAATTAGGATATATGCAGTAATAATTTTAAATACTTAAGTAAAATTAATTGATATTTTAAATATAACATAGTTAAGAAATTTTAAATATAACTATTGTTAAATATTTTAAATAGTAATATTTTAAGGGAATGATTTTATGGAGTATATTAAGAAAATACCAGC
This sequence comes from Methanobrevibacter sp. 87.7, assembly GCF_002208625.1. Lineage (GTDB taxonomy): Archaea > Methanobacteriota > Methanobacteria > Methanobacteriales > Methanobacteriaceae > Methanarmilla. The sequence continues at coordinate 2,929 of NZ_MRCT01000038.1, read as the reverse complement.
TATTCGTTGGGAAGATGGGAAATATAAAAAAGTTGAAGAGATGACTGTAGAAGATGAAAATATTTATTTTCATATAGATTTACTTCCTCCACGTAAATTTTCAACTTATCCAACAGATCTTGAAGATTTTATTATTGGCTACTGTTTAGGGGATGGTTTAATAAAATCTATTGATGATATTATAGATATTAAAGTTGAAGATAAAAATGTAACAATACACACTAAACTTTGTCATACTCCTGAAGAAGATTTTGAAAGTGATGATATTTTACAAGAAAGGGAAGGTGGATGTAAACATGCATGTGCTTGTAGATTACTTGAATATCAAGGAGTAATGTCTGATAGTGCTGGTGGATGGAGATCAGAACTTAAAACAATTGAACCTGTTGAATCTGATTTAACTGTTGATGCAAGTGAAATTATTAAAAATATGAAAAGATTAACTGAAAAAGCAGAAGTTTGGCAGGCTACTGGAAGTGTTCATGTAGCACAACTAGTATATAAAGATAAATATATTACACGTGAAGATGTAAGTAGACATGTAGCTGTAGATAAAGTAATTGGTGCAGCTGCACAAAAAGGGTATGATCTTAGTCAATGTTATGTTACTTATAGTGGAAGAATGCCTGCAGATATGCTTATAAAAGTAGTTCGTGTTGGAATTCCAATTTTAGTATCTAATGCAGCTCCTGCTGGATCTGGTTATGATATTGCAGAGAAAGGTCATATTACTATGGTTGGTTTTGTACGTGGTAATAGATTTAACTTATACACTGCACCAGAAAGGATTAATCTTGATAAATAAGTATATTTTAAATTAATTTTTAATTATACTTATTTTAAGTGAATTTGTGTTTTAATTAAGTTATTAGGTTTTTTATCTTTTTTTAGTGAGTTTGTGTTTTATTTGAGTTTTTAGGTTTTTTATCTTTTTTTTAGTGTGTTTTTATATAAAATAAGTTATTATATTTAAATTCAAAATTTAGTAAAGTATTATAAAAGTAAAAAAAGTATAATTTTATAGAATTAGTAGTTATTACTGTTTTTTATTCTATAAAAATCGTTAATAAATATATTACTATAATTTTTAGAAATCTCTTCATATTTATTTAGTAATCCGATTATAGTACTTGGAATTATCTCATTATTTTCATTAACTCTAATAAGGGTACTAAGTGTTTCTTTTCCATCTACTATTAATAGTTTATTATATGGTATTTTTCCTTTAATAATATCTAAATTGCTTATTTTTGCATTTTTAAATGTTTCATAAATATTAATTCTTTTATTATTTATATTAGCTTCAGAATTTGCAATTATTTTTATTTGTATTTCATCAGATAAGTTTTTTAATGTTTTAATAAGATATTCATCTTCATTTTCAAATAATAATCCTATTTTTAAGTATATTGATTTTTTAGATTTTTTAATTAATTCAATTTCTTTGTTTATAATATTTTTTGTTGAATTTATTAACCAGATAGGTGCTTGTGTTTCATTCATCTGATTATTATATATTTCATTTAATTTTTCTTCACTATAATTAAGTTTTTTAATAAGTTCTTCTTTTTTCTCATTATATGCATTAAATGGAGGGATAATTGAGTATGTTAAAGGTCTTGTTCCATGATCTATTTTAATGAATCCTTTTTTATCTAACTCTTTTAAAACATAATATACTTTTGTTCTGGGTATTTTTGTAATCTCTGATATTTCATCTGCTTTTGCTGAAACTAATTTAGTTAAGCTAATGTATGCTTTTGCTTCGTAATGGCTTAAACCTAATATTTTTAAAGAATCTATAATGCTATCCATAATCTCACACTACTATTATTTTTAATCTTATGGGAATCAGCAAAGTATAAAATCTTATTTAGAAAGGGATAATTATTTATTTTAATTTAAGTATCTATTCAAAATTTAAAGAATTTAATTTTGCTTGAGTGTCCTATGAATTTTAATTAAACTTCTTAATATGATTGGTTTTTTCTGTTAGTTAAGGTTTAATTAATTTTTTTTAGTAAGAGTTAATTCTTGTGCTTAATTATAGTTTGATTTTATATTAAGATTTAATTCTTGTACTTAGTTAACTAATTAAATTTCTTTACTTTTTGTTGTTGTTTCTGAGTAGTTCTAATAATAATTATTAAGTTAAGTAATATTATTTTTCTTTATTAGTTTTAATAATGATTATTAAGTTAAGTAATATTATTTCTTTAATTTGATAATTACCTAAAAAATATGTTTTAAATTATTTTTTTAAATAATTTAATGTTTTTAAAGATAAATTTTATTTTTAGACTATCTATTTGTAGTTAATTTATCTATTAAAAAATTTAAAATTCATTAACTTTATTATAAAAAAACAATAATTTAAAGGTTTTGTAACTATTTAGTTATAAAAAGTTACATCTTTTTTATAAAAATGTTCTAAGCTATTTAATCTTAAAAATAAGGTATTTTTCATACTTTTCAAGTATTTTAGTTCGAATATATTCGTATGATTTTTTTAGTTTTTATATTGATTATTATATTTATCTATTTTTTGAAAATTTTATAGAAATATTCTTTAATTTTTATTTATTTTCATTTTTTGTATGGTTTTTTTAGTTTTTATTTAAATTTTTATTGTTTTTTTGAGTAGTGTATATAAGTGTTTTTTAGTTTTTTGTTTTTCTCTCTGATTTTTAAATAGGGTATATGGATATTTTTAGTTTTTTTTATTGTTTTTTTGAGTAGTTTATATGGATGTTTTTTAGTTTTTTTTATTTATTTATTTTCTATTGTGTTCGAATTTTTTTTATATGAATCTTTTTAGTTTTTTTCATTGTTTTTTCTATTAATCTTTGAATTTTTTTATGTGAATGTTTTTAGTTTTTATTTATTTTCATTTTTTATATGATTTTTTTAGTTTTTATTTAATTTATAA
>NZ_MRCT01000037.1 GCF_002208625.1 Methanobrevibacter sp. 87.7 | reverse complement strand
AAATTTATTTTTTTAATTTTTAATTTATCTTTTTTAAATTCAATATTTTTTATTTTATTCTTGTTTTATCCTTTATTTCTAATTTTATTTAGTTTAAGTTTTTAATTAAAAATAGTAATTTTTATATATTAATTTTAATAAAAGTTTTAATCGTTATGTAATAGTTTACATTTCATAACATTTTTTATTATTTGTTTCATATTCTCAAATAATAATTTAAGGAGTAATAGTTGAATATTATATTTTTAAGAATTTAAATTTAGAAAACTAATATTTACTTGTTCTATTTGAGTATTACTAAATTTATTTTTTTAATTTATAATATTTTAAATAATTTGATGTTTGTTTTAATATAATTTTCAATATTATTGTTTATTCATTTCGTTATATTTTTTAAGTTTTATAATTTGTTTAAATAATTTTTTGATATATTTATGTTTAAATTCTTAAATTTTATATAATATTTTTCTATGGAATAGATAATTGTATGTTAAAAAAATTATGGGGTTATAATATGAATAATTTAAAAACTATGTTAATTATTAGTATTATTGCATTTTCCATGATTATAATTCCTTGTTCATTTGCTGCAGATCCTAATATTGGTCTGCATGATAATTCTATTGGTGTAGATGATATATCAACTAATAGTAATATTTTTTATGTAAGTAATGAGGATATTAAGAGTTCTAATGCATTGAATGATAATTATAATCTTGGAGATTCTAACTCTGATCATGACATTTATGTTGCTACTGATGGTAGTGATGATGATGGGGATGGTTCTGAGTCTTCACCATATGCAAGTATTTCAAAAGCTATTAACTCAAGTTCCAAATCTGATATGTACAATATTAATGTTAAAAATGGAACTTATGTAATTAGTTCCCAACTTAATATTGAAAATAAAAATGTTATTGGTTTAGGGGGTGTTATTTTTGATTTAAATAATCGTGCTAATGGTTTTTATGCAACTGGTGTTGTCTCTTTTTCTAATATTAAATTTATTAATGGAAATGGATCAAAATCTTATGGTTATTCTCCTATAAAATCTTCATCTACTTCAGGTGAGTTATTAAAAATAACTAATTGTACTTTTGAAAATTGTTATGGTAATTATGCAGGAGCAGTAACTACTTATTATAGTGGTTATGCAAATCTTATTGTATCTAATTCTACTTTTAGAAATTGTCATTCTACTAGTTATGGTGGTGCTATTTCAGTAAGTTCATCAAAAACTGCAAATATTACTAATTGTATATTTGAAGATTGCTCTGCTAATTATGGAGGATCAATTGCATTTGTTAATACTAATGGTGGAAGTATTGTAAACAACTGTTTATTTATTAATAGTGTTGCTAATAATAATCAATCTATAATTTATTCAAAAGGTTTAGAAAATCTTGAATTTAACTTTTGGGGAAATAATTCTAAACCAGATGCTTATGTTATAGGTTCTAAAAATAATGTAAATAAATGGGTTGTTTTAAATTTAATTACAGATACTAGTTTTATTACACTTGGAAATCAAATACCATTTAATTATGATTTCACAAAATATACTGATGGAGTTAATTTTATTGCTTTAGAAAATTCAATGCCTAATTTATCATTTACAGTTAATTCAAAATTAGGTGAATTTGATAATGTTGATCTTTTAACAGCAAATGGAGTAGCAAGTAATGTTTATACTCCAAAAACCACTGGTGATGAAAGTATTTCTTTAAATATAAAAAATAATACTGTTGTTAAATATGATTTTCCAGTATTTACTTCTTCTGATTCATTTATTTTTGTTTCTGATGTAGGTAATGATAAAACTGGGGATGGTTCTAATCAAAATCCATATAAAACAATTCAATATGCTTTATCTAAAGTTTCTAATGTTAAAAATTCTATTTTTATTAAAAAAGGAAAATATAATGAAAATAATTTAGAAATTTCTAAAAATGTAACTATTATTGGTGAAGATATTGATTCAACTATTATTAATGGAACTAATACTGGTCGTATCTTTATTATTGATGGAAATATTAACGTTGTATTAAAATCACTTACCTTAACTGATGGAACACCTGATTATGATTCTGATGATTTCACTGTTGGAGGTAAAGGTGGAGCAATATATGTTGATTCTGGTAATTTAACATTAGATAATATTATTATTTCTAATTCAAAATCAGCAGCTGGTGGTGCAGTAGCTATTTTCTCTGGTCCTTCTGGCTCATTAAAAGTTATTAATTCTCAATTTATTAATAATAGTATTGATCAAGATGCATATGATAGTTATTACTTTGATACTTTAGGTGGAGGTGCAATATACTCTGAATCAAGTAATTTCATTACTGAAAACTCTACTTTTATTAACAATTCAAACCCTGCTGATGAAAATAATTATGCTGGTGCTATCTTCCTTGCTAATAATGGAATAATTAATAATTGTACTTTTATTAATAATTCTGTAAATGGTTATGGTGGTGCTATTTCAGTTGAAGCATATACTTCTTCAAATGTAATAATTACAAACAATATCTTTTGTAATAATTCAGCTAAAATTGGTGGTGCTATTTATAGTGATTTAAGTAAATTAACTACTATTAAAAATAATACTTTTATTTCTAATAAAGCTACTAAAGAAGGAGGATCCATTTCAATATACTCACTTACAAATTATGCTATAATTGAAGATAATATTTTTAATGAAAGTAATGCTATAAATGGTAGATATGTTTCAATTAAATATGCAAATGTTTTATTTAATAATAATATAATTAATGACACTAATCCAAAAACTAATGTAATTTATCTTAATAATGGTAAAATTAATGGTAATTTAACATTTATTTCTAATAAAACTATTACTGTTTTACATGGATCTAATGTAAATTTCACTGCATTATTTACTGATAATATGAGAAATCCAATAACTAATGCTAATATTACTTTTACATTAAATGGTGAAGTTATTGGTAATGCAATTACTGATGCTAATGGTATTGCAACTTTAAATTATAAAGTTGGTGATTCCTTAGAAGATTATGTTCTTAGTGGAACATTAAAAGGTAATGAAGGTAATGTAACTGTTTTAAATGGAACTGTTAAAGTTTCTAAATATTACTGGTTTATTGGAGAACAAGGATACTTTACATTACAAGATGCTGTTGATGGTTCTGTTGAAGGAGATACAATTATAGGTCTTCCTGGTACTTATTTCTTTAATAAAGAAATTGCTATTGGAGACAGGATGAAAAAAATCTATAAAAATGTTACTATTAAAGCAAATAAATTAGGTGATATTACTTTAGTTGGTGTAAATACAACTTTATTTAATGTTGCAGCTAAGTATTATGGCGCATATGATCACAGACCATCATTACTTAATCTTGAAAATATGATTGTTGAAAACTGTAGTTCTGAATATGCTGGTGCCATTTATAATGATGCATATTTATGTTTAAACAACTGTATTTTTAGAAATAATTTTGCAACAAATAAAGAGGTTTCTTCTAAATGGCATGGTGGAGTTATTTTAAACTGGAAATCTATGGTTATAAATAACTGCACTTTTGAAAATAACCATGCTACTGTTGGAGGAGCTATTTATACTGAATCTTTAGAAGGTAATGTTACAATTAAAAATACTAACTTTATTAATAACTATGCTACTGCTGAAGGAGGAGCAGTTTATGCAGGTAATGGTTTACATGTATTTGAAAATTGTAAATTCTTATCAAATATTGCAAGTGTAGGTGGAGCTATTTGTGCAGCTACTGATACAATAGTTAATAATACTGAATTTATTAGTAACACTGCAGATATTGCTGGTGGAGCTGTTTATGCAACTAATGGTAACTTTACAGCTAATAATATTAGTGTAATTAAAAGTAGTTCTAAATATGGTGGAGCATTATATCTCCTTCCAGGTATTACTTATTATACTACCTATGAAAATGGAAATTATTATCAAGAAGTAGATCTTGAAATCTTTAATATAACTAATTCATATTTTGAGAAAAACCATGCAGATATTGATGGTGGAGTAATATTTGAAGGTTATAATAAAGTATCTACTGGATTTATTGATAATTGTACTTTTGTAAACAACAGTGCACTTGGAAATGGTAGTGTTTTATCAAATTATATGGGTAATGCAACTATTAATAATTCTAGATTTATTAATAACACTGGTGTAAATGGTACCTTATACAATAAAGGAAACATTGTTGAAGATATTCTTGGACCAATTCAATATTCTGGAAATATGTTTATATATAATTCAGAATTTATTAATAATACTGCAGTAATTGGTGGTGCTCTATTAAACAATGATCCTTTATCTATTGCTGTTATTAAAGATTCTAAATTTATAAACCAATCTGCAACTGATTATGGTGGAGTTATATTAAATAATGGTTTTGTTAATTTAACTGGTAATTTAATGAGTAATTGTAGTTCAAATGTAGGTAATTATATCTATAATAATGGTACTATAGCTCTTGTTTATTTAAATTTCTTAAATAATGAAACTGTTGAAGTAAAAACTTACGTTTCAAAAATTGTACTTTTAAATGCTACTGTTACTGATGATATGGGTAATCCAATTACTGGTCAATACCTTGTATTTAATGTAAATGGTACTAAAACAGCTAAAGTTTATGTTGATGAAGGTTTAGCTACTATTAATTATACAATTCCTAATAACGGTGAATATTTAGTTTCTGGAGTTTATGATACTAGTGATCTTTCTATAAAAACTGGAGTTATTTCTACTGTTGAAAAAATTACATCTCACTTTGTTTATGGAAATAATTCAATTAATGTTGCTGAAGATTATGTAATTAAATTACTTGATGGTGGAAATAATCCTTTAGTTGGTAAAGTAGTTAATATTACTATTGTATCTGATAAAAACACTGTTAGTGAAAATTATATTACTGATGAAAATGGTAGTATTGTAATTAAATATTTACTTTCTGGTAATTATTTAATCTTTGGTAATTATTCTGGTGATGAAAATACTGTAGGAAGCAATTTCACAACTAATCTTTCAGTTAATAAATTTAAAACTAATATAGATATTACTTATAATAATAAAAGTATAACTGCTCAATTAACTAGTAATGGAAAACCATTAGTAAGTAATAATCTTAGAGTATCTTTATTAAAATCAAGTGTTATAGTCTATAATCTTATAACTGATAGTGAAGGTAAAATTTATCTTAATAATTTACCTGGTGGAAATTATTTAATTACTGTAAGCTTTGATGGAACTGAAATGTATGAATCTTCTTCAAATTCATTAAATGTTAACGTTCCTAAAACAAAAATAGTTATTACTGCTAAAGATATGGTTCAAAAAGCAGTTGATTTCTATAATGGTGAAAGAGGAGCATACTTTAATGTTTCAGTTAAAGATGAATATGGAAATCCTTTAGCAAATAAAAATGTTAACATTGGATTTAATGGTGTAGCATATAATGTTATAACTGATGCAAATGGTATTGCAAGACTTCAAATTAATCTTGCATGGGCTAATGTTTATACATTTGCAGTTGCAGTATTATCTGATGATGAATATGAAGGTAGTTTTGTAGTTTCTAAAATTACTATTACTAAAAAACCAACAACTCTAGTTGTTCCAAAGAAAACATATAGTCTTAATACTAAAACTAAAACAATTACTGTTACTTTAAAAGGAGATAAAGCTATTAGTCCTGGTTTTGTTCCTGGTGTTAATAAAGTTGTTAAAGTTACTGTAAATGGTAAAACATATAGTGCAAAAACTAATTCAAAAGGTGTTGCTACTGTTAAAGTTTCAGTTAATAAAAGAGGAACTTATGTTGTAACTACTAGTTTTGCTGGTGATGGAACTTTTGCTGCTAAAACTGTAAAATCTACTTTAGTAATAAAATAGTTGTAAAAATTTTAATTAGAGGATAGTTATTTTATTTAACTATCTTTTTTGTTTTTTTATTGTTTTTGTGTTTATTTTGTGTTTATTTTGTTTCTTGTGTCTGTTTTTTTCTTGTATATGTTTTTTGTGTTTATTTTGTTTCTTGTGTCTGTTTTTTTCTTGTATATGTTTTTTGTGTTTACTTTGTTTCTTGTGTCTGTTTTTTTCTTGTATATGTTTTTTGTGTTTATTTTGTTTCTTGTGTCTGTTTTTTTCTTGTATATGTTTTTTGTGTTTATTTTGTTTCTTGTGTCTGTTTTTTTCTTGTATATGTTTTTTGTGTTTATTTTGTTTCTTGTGTCTGTTTTTTTCTTGTATATGTTTTTTGTGTTTATTTTTATTATTACCTTTAATCAAAATTTAGTTTAATTATCTTATTATTCTGTTTTTTATGAATTTTTTTAATTAATTTTTATATTCATTTTTTCTTTATACAAATTTAAAATTATTTTTCCCTAAACTATTTAAAGCTTTTAAAACTATCTAAATATTAATAATTATAAAATATTTTTTTATTTTATATAATTTTTATAAAATATTTTTATGTCTTGTAAAAACTAGTATTAGGTTAATTTATGAAATATGATAATTATTATCTTGCAGGAATAATATTAATAATATTTGGAGCTTTGATTTATTTTACAAGCTTTTTAGATCTTATTATAAGACCATTATTCCAACCATTACTTATGGGTTCATCTAAAGGAAAAGATGTACTTTATTTTGTAATATTTGGAATATTTTTAATTTTCTCAAGATATGGTGAAAAACATAATTTAAATTGGTTTAATAAATCTAATGATTTCTATCTTAAGTTATCTTTAGTTTTAATTTTAGTTATTGGTGTAATTGGAATATTAACTGAAGTATATATTAGATTAAAACTTAACTTACCATTAGAAACTACATTTGTTGTTGTAGAACCTAAGATGACAACAACTAGTATTCAACATTCTCATGTTTTTAAATCAGTTTTTGGTTCAATTATTGTTTTATTAATCAAGAATATTCCAAGTAGTATTCATGTAGGTAATAGTCTTGCGCCATATATTCCTAATTTAGTTAAATATTGTTTTGTGCTTGTTCCTATTCTATTTATTACTATGATTAAATCAGTTGAAAATAGAAGTCTTTTCCCTAAACTTTTATTGATTTTCTTATTAAGTCTTGGTATTATTGGTATTATGGATGGTGGTTTATTTGCAACACCTACTATTGCAGGAATTTATGGAATTTTAATTATCATGTTTAATGAGTATTTAATTGATAATGTCACACCAGTTTTAACAAAGAATAAAGAAAGTACTAAATATCTTGATGCATCTAAGCAATATACTGAAGTAAGTAGTTTAAAAGATAATATTTCAAAAGATTTAGCTATATTTAGAGATAATATTTCACAAAGAAAACATCTTAAATATTATTTTAAAATTGCTCTTCCTCATTTAATTCTTATTCTTATAATTATTCTAAGGTTTTCATTTGTATTTGCATGTGCTCAAACAGCATACTATGAGGTAGATATTTTAGAACCACAGGATAATATTGATTTAAATGAGTATGGTGTTTTAAGTGTTAAACATTTACCTGATCGTGATATTTATTATTTATCTTCTAATCATAATGAAATGAAACTTTTAAATAGTTTAGATAATCATTTAAATGGTACGTGTAAGGCCTTTACTATTTCATGGAACCCTTATTCTTATTTCTAATTTTTTTCTATTTTTTTCTATTTTTTTATTTTTTTAGTTTTTTTAGATTTCTATTTTTTTTTTTAGTTTTTTTAGATTTCTGTTTATTTTAGTTTTTTCATGATTTTTTTATTTTTTTTAATTTTATAAATATAAGTTTTTTATTAAGTAAAAATAGGATTTTTATTAAAATTTAATATACTTTGTGTTATATATTAATAAACATTGAAAATCTTTTAGAAATTTTTTATATATTCAATTTTAAATTTAAAATTTATTTTTAAATAAATTTAGTGGAGTTAAATATTTTTAAAAATTATTATTTTAAATGATTTTTATATTTTTTTAAAGGATTTATATTTTTAAGTGGAGAATCTGTAAGATGAAATTAAGTATTATAATTCCAACATATAATGAAGAAGCATACTTACCTAAACTTCTTGAAAGTATTAAACGTCAAGATTATAATGATTATGAGGTAATTGTTGCAGATGCAGATTCTACAGATAAAACAGTTAATATAGCATCAAATTATGGTTGTAGGATTGTCAAAGGGGGCATGCCTGCTGTAGGTAGGAATAATGGTGCAAAAATTGCAAAAGGGGATCTTTTATTATTTTTAGATTCTGATTTAAGACTTTCAAAAGGATATCTTAAAAATTGTGTATCAGAATTTGAGGAAGATGATCTTGGAATTGCAATTAGTCAAATGATGGCAGATTCTGATAAAAAGTATTATCAAATCTTACATGACTTTGCAAATAAATTTATGATTTCTGTAGAAAATATTAAACCTCATGGTGCAGGATGTTATGGTATTATCTCTAAAAAAAGTCTTCATGAAGAAGTTGGAGGATTTGATGAATCTTTAAATTTTGGTGAAGATACTGATTATATTGAAAGAATTGGTAATATTTCTGAATTTAAAGTTTTAAGAACTGCTAAATTATATGTTTCTACTAGGAGACTTGAAGAAGAAGGTTTAATTTCTCTTGTAAAAGTTTATGGTAAAAGTACAATTAATGATTTTATGGGAAAAAGAACCTCTGCAGATGAATTAGGTTATACTTTTGGTCATGATCTTAATAAAACATCATCAATGAAAAATTCTTCTAAAGGTATTAATTCAACTTCATCACATGTTAAATATAGTCCATCTAAACTTAAATTCACTTCTTCAAATAAAACAAAAAATTATGCTCATTCTAAAAAGCTTAATAAAAATAAAATTAAAACTCCAAGTGGATCTAATATGTCTAATTTAAAAACAGATAATTTAGATACTACTTCTAAATTTAAAAAGGTTGAAACTAAAAAAATAAATCCAAAATCTATTAAAACTAAAAAACCAATTAAAATATCTACAAAAAAAGTCCATTATAAGGAAAATGGTATTGAAGTTAAATCAAATAACACTGAACATAATGCTAGTGAAAATGTAATTAATTCTAATATGAGTTTAGATGAAATATTTGGAAATAAAAATAATATTAATAATTCTAATAAACAAATTAAACTTAATAAAAATTCTAATAAACAAAATCAAGGACGTTCTATTAAAAATCAGAAATCTAGTAAAGGACTTACTGAAAATCAGAATAAAAAAGCTAAAAATTCAAATATTGTAAAAAGAAGTAATAAGGTTATCTTTTATTGTGTATGTGGAGAAGGTATGGGTCATGCAATAAGAAGTGCTGTAATCTTAAATCATCTTGTTAAAGAGTATAATGTATTTATTTTTTCAGGAAATAGAGCATATACTTATTTAAATAGTAAATTTAATAATGTTTATGAAATTGGTGTATTTAATACATTTTATAAAAATAATGTTGTAAATGATGTTGAAACCTTTAAACAATGTATGAAAGAGAATCCATCTAATATTAAAAAATGTTATAATACAATATTTAAATTAGCAAAAAAATATAAACCTGGATTGATTATTTCTGATTTTGAGAATTATAGTAATCTTGTTGCTCAATTTTTAAATATTCCATTAATAAGTTTAGATAATATTCATATGATTAGTGAAACTGAGATTGATTATCCTCCTAATCATAAGATTGATCTGCTAAAAGCTAAAGCAGTAATTAAGGTTTATGTTCAAAATGCTAAAATACATATTCTTACAAGTTTCTTTAATCCACCTATTAAAAAAGGTAGTAACTCTGTAATTTATCCTCCAATATTAAGAGACCATATAAGGGCTCTTAAATCTGTAAAAGGAGATAAAATTTTAGTTTATCAAACTAGTGATTCTAATTATAAACTTATGGAAAATCTTAAAAAAATAGATGAAGAATTTATTGTTTATGGTTTTAATAAAAATGGAACTGATAAAAATTTAACTTTCCGTGAGTTTAATGAAGATATTTTCTATGATGATTTAAGAACTGCTAAAGCGGTTATTACAAATGGTGGTTTTACATTAATTAGTGAATCTATTTATCTTAAAAAACCAATTTACAGCATGCCTGCATTAGGTAACTTTGAACAAATTCTTAATGGTTTTTATGTTGATAAATTAGGTTATGGAGAATATCATGAAGATATGGAAATTGATAGTATTAAGAATTTCTTATTAAATCTTGATAAATATCAAAAAAATCTTGATAAAGTTCAAAATTCAGATAATACTGCAATATTTAATGAATTAGAAAAAGATATTGAAAAATATTATAATGGATGAAAATATTTTAGTATATTTTAATTTAAATTTAATTTAAATTATTTTTATCGTTTTTGTTTTTACGGTATTTTTAGATTAAAAATTACTTTTATTTACTTTTTTTATATTTGTCTTTTTTAATTTTAATTTTTAAAAAATTAGTTTTAAATAATATAAAAAAGATATCAATTAAAGATGAATAATTTAATAATTTTTTATTAAATTCTTTTCAGGTGAATATATGAAAATAGTAGTGGCGATTGGAGGATCTATTTTAATACAAAAGTATGATGCTAAGATGTTTAAAGCTTATTCAGATATTTTAAAGTCTTTAGCAGAAGATAATGAAATATTTGTTGTTGTAGGTGGAGGAAAACCTGCAAGGGATTATATTAGTGTTGTAAGAGATTTAGGTTGTGGTGAAGCTCAAAGTGATGCAATAGGTATTGAAGTTACTAGAATTAATGCACAATTATTATTATCTGCTTTAGGTGATAGTGCATATCAAAAAGTACCAGTTAACTTTAAAGAAGCTTTAGAGTATTCTGCATTTGGAAAAATTATTGTTATGGGTGGAACAGAACCTGCTCACAGTACTGATGCAGTAAGTGCAATTTTAGCTGAATATATCAAAGCAGATTTACTTATTAATTTAACATCTGTTGATGGTATGTATAATAAAGATCCAAATAAATTTGAGGATGCAAAATTAATTAAAGAAATTACAGCTTCTGATATGATGGAATTCATTAAAGGAAAAGATGTTAAAGCAGGTACTTATGAATTCTTTGATATGACTGCAATTCAAATGATTAAACGTTCTTCACTTGATACAGTTATTGCTAATGGTAATGACCCAGAAAATCTTGTTAAAATTATGAATGGTGAAGATATAGGAACTAGAATAATATCTGATTAGAGGTGAAATTATGGCAGTTGAACCACATAAACATTGTCCAGTTTGTGGAACACCTATTCCATTAAGTGAAAAAGCATGTTCTCCAGATTGTGAGAAAGTAATACGTCAAAGAGAAAATCAAATGAATAGAAATCAAAAATTAGTAACTGTTTTATTAATTATATTTATATTAGTTTGGTTCTATTTCGTAATTATTAAATAGATTTTTTTCTATTTAATATTGTTTTTATAAATTTATTATTATTATTATTTTAATTGTGTGTATTAGAATATTATTTTGTGTTTAAGTGTTGTTTTATTTTAATTGTGTGTATTAGAATATTATTTTGTGTTTAAGTGTTGTTTTATTTTAATTTACTTGTTATTTAATTACTTGATATATAATTAAGATGATTAATTCTATTTTTTTATAATATTTATATGGTGATATAATGATTCTTTCATCAACTAATACTCTTGAAGGTAAGCAAATTAAAAAATATTATGGTATTGTAACTGGAGAAGCTTTAATAGGTTCAAATGTATATAAAGATTTATTTTCTGGTGTACGTGATGTTGTAGGTGGAAGAACATCTAAATATGAAGAAGAAATTCAAAAAGCTAGAAAAGTTGCTCTTGAAAGTATGAAAGATAAAGCATTAGATTTTGGTGCTAATGCAATTATTGGATTAAAAATAAATTATGCAAACCTTGGTGGAACTATGGGTAATACTATTTTAGTTACAGCTTATGGGACTGCAATAACCTATGTTTAATTTTTTATAATTATTTTTTAAGGGAATATAAAATGAAGTTTTTAGAGGATTTTGACTTTAAAAATCGAGATAAAGAGAAAGATAAAAAAGCTGCAATTTGTATTATTTTTGGTTCATTTATAGGTTCAGTTACTTATGCTCTTAGTTTTCGTTTTAATATAGCTATTTTTGGTTGGAACCTTGCATTTATTTTTGCTCCATTATTTGCAGGTTATGCCGAAACATATTTATCTAATAAACTTTTAAATGAAACTACTGGTGCTGTTAGTGCTTATATCTTATTTTTTGTCACTGTAATTCATGGTTTTATTATTGCAAATCCAACTCTTGGATTTAATGGTATAACTGCAGGTGCAATTATAGTTATATTACAAGCAGCATTTCCAACAGCTGTTAATTATTTCTTTTTAGTTGTAATTATAGGTTTACTTTCATATAGTACTGGTTATTTTAAAAGGCTTACTGATAAACTTTATTATACTTTTGTTCCAATATGGTGTAAATTGAGAGGTACTGAATTTAAACCTCCTACATATAGATTAACTAATAAAAACTTTGCATCAGAATTAGATGACATGGATATAAATAATTTAGGTGTATTATTTATGACTACTACTCATCCATGGCAATTAAAAGTTAAAGAGTATATTGGTGTTTATGAAGGTTCTGTAATTATTCCAAATGAAAACAAGTTGTTTGAAGTTAAGACTAAAGAGGAAGAAGATGTTCTTCTTAGAAGATTTCAAGAAGCTAAAGATATTGCACTTTCAAGACTTGCTAAAGAAGTAAAAAAACATGGTGGAAATGGTGTCCTTGATCTTGAGGTTGACTATAATATTGTTGGAGAATTAGTTGGAGATAGTTTTCATATTGTTGCAAAAGGAACTGGTGTTATTTTATACTAGTTAATTATTTACAGTTAAAATAAGTTTTTATTTAATATTATATTAGTTAATTATTTACATATAAGAATTTTTTATTAAATAAAAGGATTTATCTTATTTAATTTTTACTTTTTTTCTTTTTAATGAATTTATTTAATATTTTTTAATGAGTTTATTTTTTTTAATTTTTTATATAATTTAGC
>NZ_MRCT01000036.1 GCF_002208625.1 Methanobrevibacter sp. 87.7 | reverse complement strand
GCTTTAAAATATAAAAAAACTATTAAAATTTAATAATTAAAAAAATTATAAAAAAATAGTTTCCTAAAAAACCATTAAAAATTAAAATTTAATAATTAAAAAAATTATAAAAAAATAGTTTAAAATTAAAAACTATTTAAGAATAATCTTATTTTCTTTTTTATTATCATCAACTTCTAAAATTCTATTTACTCCACTTAAATATGCTTCAATACTTGCATTAATAATATCTGGTTCAGTTGCTCTTGCAGAAAGTATTGTATCTCCTTTTCTAAGTTTTACAACTACATCAATAAGTGCATCTGCACCACCAGTAATAGCATCTACGTGATATTCTTCAAGTTTAACATTAGTAAATTCATTAATACTACGATTTACAGCATTAATTGCAGCATCAACAGGACCTAAACCCATACCTGCTTCAATAACTTCTTTATCATCAATTTTCAATTTAATTGAAGCAGTAGGTGTAACTTTATTACCTGAAACTACAGTGAATTCTTCAAGATTAACTTTTTGTTTTAATTCTTTTTCTAAAACATTATCTGCAATAGCTTGTAAATCTACATCAGTAACACATTTACCTTTATCACCAAAAGATTTAACTTGTTCAAATATTTTATGTAATTGTTCTTTATTAACTTTAATACCTAATTCTTTAAGACGATTATTTAATCCTTTAGTTCCAGTATGTTTACCTACTACAAATTTCCTATGACGACCTAATAATTCAGGAGTAATAGATTCATAAGTAGAAGCATTTTTAATAACACCATCTGCATGTATACCAGATTCATGAGCAAATACATTTTCCCCAACAATTGCTTTATTAGGTTGTAAATAAACACCAGTTAATCTTGAAACTAATTTTGAAGTATTATATAACTGATTGATTTTAATATCTGTAGTATATTTTCCTTCATAAAGATTATTAAATGATACAATAATCTCTTCAAGAGCTGCATTTCCTGCACGTTCACCAATACCATTGATTGTAGAATGGATTTCAGTTGCACCACCACGAATAGCTTGTAAAGTATTAGCAACAGCAAGACCATAATCATTATGACAATGAGCACTTAAACTTGAATCTAAAACTGATAATTTCTTATAAAAATCATATGATTTCTCAGGAGTAAGAACACCTACAGTATCACATGGACATAATCTATCTGCTCCACAGTCAATACCTGTTTGAAATGCTTTAATTAAAAAAT
This sequence comes from Methanobrevibacter sp. 87.7, assembly GCF_002208625.1. Taxonomy (GTDB): domain Archaea; phylum Methanobacteriota; class Methanobacteria; order Methanobacteriales; family Methanobacteriaceae; genus Methanarmilla. The sequence continues at coordinate 11,963 of NZ_MRCT01000036.1, read as the reverse complement.
CAATATTAGTTCTTGTTGCATCTTCAGCAGAAAGTTCAACTGTTAAACCATGATCTTTAGCATATTCAACATTTGATACTATACTATCAAGTACTTTATCCCTAGTAGATTTTAATTTATAATTAATATGAATGTCACTTGTAGGTACAACAAGATTTACTGCATCAACATCACATTCTAAACATGCATCAATATCTCCTTGAACAGATCTAGCAAAACTTAAAATCTCTGCATCAAAACCTTGTTTAGTAATATTTTTAATAGCTTCTTTTTCTCCTTCAGAAGTAATGGCAGAACCTGCTTCAATCATATTTACTCCTATTTCATCTAATTTTCTAGCTATTCTTAATTTTTCACTTGATGTAAGTGAAACACCAGGAGTCTGTTCTCCATCTCTCATGGTTGTATCTAATATTTGAATTTTCATATTAATCACTTATAAATTTTATAAAATAAATTAAAATAATATTTGTAAAATAAGATATAAACTTTTATTCTAAATAATTATATAAAAGCATAATATTAAAACTTAATTAAAAAAATAATTTAAATTTAAAAAAATAATATTTGAAAGATATTAAAATTTAAAATCTTAAGTTATTACAGAAATAAAAACCTTCAAAACTCTATAACAACTACAAAATCTAAACATCCTGAGCTATCACAGAAATAATACGAGTTAAACTTCTATGTACTTTAATCTCATACCTTTCTAATAATTTAAACCCTATTTCATCTAAATATTTATCAATATCAACGAAATGTGGACTAGCCATAACTAAAAGTGCATCTTTTTTCATATTCCTTTTAATTGCAACTAAAAAATCTTTAAAAATTAAATCATCACGACCACCAGTAGTTGTAGAAATACCATAAGGTGGATCAGTTACAACTGCATCACATAACTCATACATATTTAATTCATTAATATCTACTTTAAATGTTTTATAATCTTTAATTCCTAAATATTCACAGTTAATAGCTGCACCATTTTTCATATTCCAATCAACATCAGTACCTACAACACGTGCACCAATTAACCCTCCTTCCATTAAACTTCCACCAGTTCCACAAAATGGATCAAGTAATAATTCTCCTTTTTTAATTCTTGAAAGATTAACCATACATCTTGCAAGTTTTGGAGACATACATCCAGGATGGAAAAATGGTCTTTTATGAGGTTTAAAATCTTGGAAATACTTTTTATTTAAAACATAATCTTCTTTAGTAATATAAACTGTATTTTTATAAATAATTAAACGTACTTTAGTACCTGGATTTGATAAATTAACTTTAATATTATTTGAATTATTTAAAATAATACTACCAATATGTCTTTCACATGCTTCAACATCTACATTACTATCAAAAGTCTTAGTACGAACTGCAAATGTTTCATTTATAATATTATCCCAATCAATAGATGCAATATCATTATCTAAATTATCTAAATTAGAAGTTAATAAAACATTATTAATCTGATGAGTTAAAGCTAAACGTTCTACAAGACGTTTATATGTATAATCAAAATCATCTTCTGGAATAGAACTTAATATAACAAGTCCTGGTCTTAATTTTTCAATATTACAATTAAAATTTTCAGCCTCAATAACTGCTTTAAGTTCTGCAATAGGCAAAGTTTCATGTTCTTGAGATTGAATTAAAAGAAGTTCCATAATCATCACTCTATAATATAAATAATAAAAAAATACAATTAATATAAGAAAAATATAATATTTAAATAAGTATAAACTAAATTCAAAATACTAAAAATCCTACTAATAACTTAAAATTAACCATAAATACTTAAAAATATTACTAACAAATAAAATTAACCATAAACTAAATTCAAATAATTAAAAATCTTAATAATAAAAGAATATAAAATTAATTCCAAATATTTGAGATTTTACTTTTAAGTAAAGTAGGAAGTATTTTAAATAATAAACCTGTTTTTAAAAACTCTTTAACAAGTAAAGATTGTTTATCCATATCACCATATTTAGAAATAAATTCTTCACCATTATTTAATTTAACTTTATCAAATAAATAATCTAAATCTTTATTTGATAATGAATTTAATGTTTTATGTACTTTCATCTCATTATTTAATTCATCATTAAATAGTTTATTAAATTTTTTAGGATATTTATTTAAAATATTTAAATCATCTTTAATTAATGCTTCAACAATAATATCTGAAAGTATATTAACAGTATTAAATGATAAAATTAAACCTCCACCAGTAGTAGGTTTAACTTGACTTGCAGCATCACCAATTAATAATGCTCTTTTATTTACAATAGTCTTATTTTTATCATAAATTGGAATATAACCACGATATTTTTCTAAAACTTCATAATCAGAAATATTTAAATTAGAATTTTTAAAAATACCTTGAGATTCTAGAAAATCATCTATAATAGCATTTTGTTTTTTATAATCTTTATTAGAGAATAAACCAATTCTATAAAGATTATCACAAACAGGAATAAACCATAAAAATCCAGGTAAAACTTCCTCATTTATAAAAATATCCACATATTCCTGGTTAAAATCCTGATTTATTTTAACTAAATATTGATTAGCATTGTAACACTTAGAAACATTATTTAATTTTTTAGAAACTATAGAATTACATCCATCAGCCCCAACAATAATTTTAGATGTAATATTTCCTCTATTTGTTTCAATTATTCCTTTATCAATATCAATATTTAGAACTTTATGTTGCATAAATAATTTAACATTATTATCTTTAGCATGTTTTGATAAAAATTGATCATATGCAACTCTATCAATAATAAAAGCAGCAGTACTATCTTTTTCAACTTTTAATAATTTATTTGGAGAAGAAAGATAAGATCCCTTAACTTCATTTAATATTAAATCAGAAGGTAATTCATTAATATCCAAAATATCCTTACTTAAAATACCTGCACATTGTAAAGGATAACCTATAATCTTCTTCTTTTCAATAATACAGACAGATACATTATTTTTTGCTAAATTATAAGCTAAAGTTGAACCAACAGGACCCCCACCAATAATTGCTACATCAAAATCAAAAATCATTATTTTATCCTTTGTATTTTATAAAAAAATATTAAATTAAAAAAGAATATTAAAAAAATAGAAAAAATAATTAAAATTTAAATTTACGGTCATGTTTTGCTAAAACACTATCTCTTGTTTTAGGATTTTTAGATTTAAGTTCTTCATGATGTTCTTCATCAATTTCTTTATCTTCATTATATTTTCTATTTTTGTTTGAATGATGATTATATTCGTCATTTCTACGTTTTTCTTGATAAAAACTATTATCTTCATCATATCCATGATATCTAGGATTAGATTTAGATTGTTTATCATATCCATGATATCTTACTTTAGATGTATTCTTACTATTATCATATCTTGGATTTACATATTCATTATGATTTTCATTTCTAGAATATCTTGGATTAAACTCTTTCTCTCTAGAATATCCACGACTAATATCCTCATAATCATTAAAATCATCTTCTCTAGAATATCCACGACTAATATTTTCATATCTTGGATTTTCATGATTATTATAATTTCTAGGAGGATAATAAGAATTATTATCATTTATTTTAAGATGATGTCTATAATCATCATATCTTTGAGAATAATCATCATTAGAATATCTTGAATATTCATTTGGATAATACTCTTCATTAGAATATTCATTACGAGAATTATCAAAGTTATGTTTATTTATTCTACGTCCTTGATAGTTAATTCCAGATTTATTTCTATGATTATTTACTAGATTATCATCTTTAAATTTAATGTTTCCATCAAAGTTTCTAACAGCTTGATTAATGGTTTCATCAAATTCATTAGGATCTTGATAATCATTATAATAAATCTCATTATCTTTAGGAGAATTTAATGGTTCATCACTTAAACCATAAAATGAATTATCCTCTTCATAATCGGGATAATTCTCTTTAATATATGAATCTTTTATAGGTCTAGATTCATTATAAAGAGTAGCTCTATTATAATTTGGATTATAAGATTCACCATACCTATAATTTTCATTATAATCAGGCCCATAATTAGAATTATATCTAGAATCATTAGGATAATTTTCTTCAGGTCCAAATCTTGAACCTTGTAAACCAAATGATGGTGAATTATTCATTCCATTAAAAATAATCTCTTCAACATCTTTAGGATAATGAATATATTTAAGACTTACATCACTATTATCATATGCACTCATTATCTCAATTGTACCTACACCTAATAATCTTTGAATTAAAGATTGAGATACATTAATATCTTGAATATTATGAAATGACATATATGATTTATTTTGTCTTATGATACCACTTTTAGATATAATTCTTTTATTTGTAATAATATAATTAACAGAATACCATTTTAATAGTTTAACTATAATCCAAATAAGAATTAAAAATACAATACCATAAATAGCTAATGCTATAAATTGACCAATTGGTTGTTGAATAAAATCAAGTGAATAAGATTGTATTTCAGATACAGAACTTAAGACAGTAAGTGAACTACCTAAAATAAAAGAGATTGCAAGGATACCTAAAATTATACTTTTACAACTAAATATAAAACTAGGTTTACCCTCATACAAAACTTCTTCATTAGCTAAATTTTCATCATCATCAAATATCATTGTATAGTTATTTGTTTATTTACTTTAAATAATTTTTTCTTAATATGTAAATTAACTATTTAAAATTAAAAGAATTATAAATTTTAAAAACTCTAAAAGAATTTAGAAAAAATAAAACTTAAAAAATAAACTAAATTAAAATAATATAAAAATAGCTAAAAATAATTTAAATTTGTTTAAAATAGGTATAAAAATTAAAATACAGAATAAATAAGATTAATAAAATAAATAAACTAATTAAAAACATAAAATAAGTAAAAACAAGGAGATTAAAAGTATTAAAAATAGTTAGAGATTTTAAAAAAAATAAAAAAATAGTCATAAAGACTATTTTTAATTAATTATAAGTTTAGAGGTTACAGATTTAGCAGCAAAAGTACTATCACCAGCAAAAAGAGTAGTTACAACATAAGTTCCTTTTTTAGTAATTGAAACTTTAACAGTAGCAACACCTTGAGAATTAGTTTTTGCTGTATAAGTTTTACCATTAACAGTAACTTTAACAGTTCTACCAACAGCATTTACATAAGAATTACCAACAGCACTTTTACCTTTTAAAGTAATTGTTAATGTTTTAGTTTGTGCACTTGCTTTATAAGTTTTTGATGGGACAGATATTACTGTAGGTTTTTTAGTTATAGTAATTTTAGCAACTTCAAAATCACCAATATAATCATCATCAGTTAAAAATGCCATAGCAAAGGTATAAACACCAGCATAAGCAAGATTAATTTGAAGTTTTGCAACACCATTTGCATCAGTTATTAATTTATAAACTACACCATTAAATCCTATTTGAACAAGTTTATTACTTAATAAATTACCTTCAGAATCTACAAGAACAACTTTAAAGTAAGCTCCTCTTTCTCCTCTATAAAAATCAACAGCAGTTTGAGTCATATTAGAATATAATATTTTTGTTGTTAATTTATCAGGACCAACAATATTGATAACAGCAGTAGATACAACAGTTATATATCTTCTACTATTAGTATAATTTCCAGTAATAAGGTATACTCCATTTTTATTAAATGTGTAATTAAATGAAACTTTACCTTCATTAGATGTAGAAGTGTAGTTTTTTCCATCAATTTCAATAATAATATTACCACCAGATATTGGATTTCCACGATCATCAGTTAAAGTTGCATAAATAAGTATTGCTTTACCTTTTTTACTAGTAATTGTATTATTATCTAATATTTTAAGGTATGTGTTACCTATTCTCATTGCATTATAAATGTATGAACCATTAACAGCTGTAGATGAATACATTCTATTGCCATATAATGTAGTAATACCATTTGAATATATTACTCCACCTATTTTAGCACTACTATTTGTGAAATTATTATCTCCAATTACAACAACATCATTAATACCTTGAGTGTATATTGAACCACCCATATTAGTAGCTGTGTTTTTATTAAAATTGGAGTTTATTACATTCATAGCACAGTAATAACCATAGATTGCACCACCATTTGTAGCTTTATTATTTGTAAAGGTACAATTGTTTACAATGAAATTTGCATATTGTGAGTAAATAGCTCCACCATTAGTTCCAGTATTGTTAATAAAACTAGAATTTTCAACATATAATGCATTATCAGTATCTAAGAATTGTTTACGGCTTACACCAATAGCACCTGCATCATTATTAATAAATGTAGAATTATATACATTAAGAACTTTTGAAGCAGATAATATGTTTAAAGCAGGTAAATCATGAGTATTTTCTATAATAGTATTAATAATAGTACTATTACCATCTTGATAATTAACAAGAACTGAACCATATGAATTATTTACATAAGTATTGTTAACAACTAATACTCCACCACTATTTCTAAATGCAGTTTCACCATTACCTGATTTATTTGAACCTGCAACTAAACCATTATTTAAGAACCTACAATTATTAACATAGACTTCTCCACCACTTAACATTATAGCTGGATTAGTCATACCATCAAATGTTTTTGAATTAGTGAAATTAGAGTTATTAATATATACTATAGAATTAGTATTATAAATGTATCCTCCAAATCCACCACCAGTACCATTATCAAATAAACAGTTATTTACTGTTAAGAAAGAATCAGTTACATGGATAGCAGAACTTAATGCAATATTATCTTTACCATTAATAAATTTTATATCATTTAATGTTAAATTTCCATTAGATATTACATTAAATACATTATATGAATTAGATCTATCAAGATATACTGGTCCATTATATGAACTTATTGTTAAATTCATATTGGAAATATTGTATAAACCAACTAAATAGCTACCTTTAAGAAGATATATTGTTGATTTTACTTCATTAACATAATTTAAAGCATGACCAATTGTAGCAAATGGATTATTTAATGAACCATCACCACTTAAATCACTACCATCTACAGAAACATATACAATATCCATTGGAACATAAAATTCATATGTGAAATTTAATACTTGATTATCAATAGTAGCATTACCTTTAACAGAATCTGTAGCTCTAAATACTCCTACAATAAGAGTATAATCATTTTCATCTGATAATTTACCTGAATCAATATCTAAAACAGCATTTTCAATTTCAAAATTAACTTCTATAGGTTTAAGATAATCATCAATTGAACTTAAATCATTAAGTTTTAATGCAACAGTTATATTATCTTTCCATGAATGTCTTAATGTAGTTTTATTAGTATTTAAAGTTGAAATTATCCAATTATTGACAATTACATTACCATAAACTGTATTATCATAAGCACTTCCTTGGTTTTGACCCCACCAATTATAATTAGCAATAATTTTACTAGAATCAAGACCATAAATTGCAGAACCTTTATTAGCAGAATTATCTACAAATTGAGAATATGAAATATTTCCATAAGAAGTAGAATCTCCATAAATAGCTCCACCATTAACTGCTTTATTATTTTTAAATACAGATGAAATAACAGTTAAATTAGAGTTTGAACCTAAAATAATAGCTCCACCATTTACTCCACTAGCATTTACAAAACTAATATTATTAAATTCTACAGAGTATCCAGAACTTATATTGAATATAGAATGTAAATTAGAACCAGAAATAATAACTTCACTATTTTCATATGGTTTAATTAAAGCATTTGCTGAAATAGTTAATAGATCTAATGGATAATATACTCCACTAAGTAATTCAATTCTTGAATATCCAGTTTTAGAATTTAATTTAGTAATTGCTTCTTCTAAAGTACATGGATTACTAAATGTACCATCACCTTGACCACTTATAGCAGAAGATGATACATAGATAGGTAAATGATTAACAGTTATATTTTGACTTAATTCTTGACCACCTTGAAGTGTAGCAGAAATAATCATTTTTCCAACATCATTAGAACTAAATACAGCAGATGCACTATGACTAATACTAGAATCAGAAGATATTAAATTACCACCTATTACATTAAAAACTATTGAAATACTTGGTAAAATAACATTATCACTAATCTCACTTCCTTTATTAGTTATAAATCTAATTTTAGCATTAACATTTTCACCAGTATTAACAGAATCTTTATCAACTGTTAAAACAGGAATATACCAAGTACTAAAACTTACAGATGAAATATAATCAACAGTTAAAAAGGTTTTATCTGGATTATTTACACCCCAATAATTATAATCAATACTTTGTGTTCTACCATTATTTGTATAAAATGGATAGGAACTACAATTAATTATAAAACAGTTTCTTAAATTAGGTACTAACATACCATGACCATAAAACATACCACCTTCAACAGCAGCATTATCTAAAAATAGGGAACTTGTAACTGAAAAAATACCCATCATTGCATTTCCACTACTAAAGAATACACCACATTGTTTAAGAGCAGTATTATTTATAAAAGTACATTTATAAAATGATGTAGCTAACATTAAATTTGAAACATCTGCAACACCACCATTATCTGCATATCCTCCAGTTAGAATAATATTATTCATTGTAAGACTAGACATAGAACCAAGATCTAATAATCTTGTTACACCATGTCCATTAATAACTACATGATCATCATAACCAGTTATAGTAATTTTTTTGTTAATAATAAGTGGATTATCAATCATATAAGTACCATTAAGAACATTTAATGTTCCACCACTTTCAGTTTTATTAATACCGAACTGTAAAGTACCATATGGATTATCATATGAACCATCACCAGATTCATCATTACCATCTACAGAAACATAAATTTCATTAGAATTAGAATCTTCTTTTTGAATTGATGAATTATATGAAGAATTTAATCCAATATTAGAAACATTATTAACAGAAGAACTAACTATAGTATTAGATTCATTTAAAGATTGGGTATTATTACTAGTAGCTGAAACACAAGTTAAAGATAAAGATAAAACTATCAAAATCAATAATACCAACAGTATCTTATTGTTCTTCACCAATTTGCCTCCTTGATTATTTTGAATAAATAATTGCCATAAACATATCTAAAGTTTAAAAATACTAAAAATTAAAACAAACTTAAATTATTAAATTAAAATAGTAATTTTATTAGATAAATAAAGGATATCATACATTATTTATAAAAATTAATTTTAATTAAACGATATGCATAATATTACATATTAATAACATAATATAAATAATTTAATAAAAGGTTTTTAAAAATAAATATTATTATTTTTACTAAAATAGTGTATTTAAAAAAAACTTAATAAATAATTCCTTAAAAAAGTTAAAAAGATAATTAAATAATTTATTAAAAAAAACAGAATAAACTCAATAAAAAAAACAGAAATAAATTTATTAAAAAAACAGAATAAACTCAATTAAAAAAATAAAAAATAAAAAGAATAAAAAAAACTTAAAACTATAAAAAAAAAAAAAAATAAAAAAATAAAAAATTAACTATTTCTTATTTTACTAATACTTTTTCTATAGTATATGCAAATACTAATAGCAATTATTAAAACTACTAAAAATTCCCCAATTACATGCATGAAGTTATTTCTATCTAAATCAATATATTTTAAGACCTGAGATGCAGGAGAATTAGATTGTGAACTTGAACCAGATTCAGAAGCACCATCTTTATTAGAATTCTCTTTAGAGTTTTCTTCAGAAATTGGATTATTAACTGAACTTTGAGAAGATGCAACTGCAGTTGCTGCAGCTGAAATACCTATAAATCCATTAACACCAGTATTTGATCCAGAAATTCCACTATTAGAATTTGAACCTGAACCAGATTCTCCATTACCATTTCCATTATTTGCAGTACCATTACCAGAGTTATCTGAATTACCAGATCCACCATTATCAGTACTATTAGTTCCAGGAATATTTCCATTATTATCATTAGGATGATCTTCATTATGATTTTTATCTACAGTAGTTTGATTCTGTAAATGTCCAGGATCATATGTTGTATCATCATCAGGAATATAACCTGGTTGATTTAGTTTATAAGTAATAGAATTACTTTGATAATCTACAGTAACAGTTATAGTTGAACCATCCATTCCTTCAATATTAAAACTAGAACTACCTGAATTAACACCTGCTGTTTGAGAACGACCATTATCAGTTTTATAAGATAAAGTTAATGATGGAAGACCATTAACAACGGTACCATCAGGATTATAAAAGGTTACTTGAGAAAGATAATTACCTATTTGTTTAACACCAAAAGATATTAACCCTGCTCTAATTTTAGGACAAATATTTGCTTTACTTGTATCAGATGTTCCAAACCAATTATTACCAATTACTAATCTTCTAGAACCAAAATCATATTCTGTTTCCCTAGCATCTACTTCACGAAAAGTATTTCCTACAAATGAATTATAACTAATATCTTGAGTAGAAGGAGCAATATAATCTTTAGCAAATTTAACTCCAGAACCTGTATTTTTACGTACATCATTATATTTAATGTTAATAGAACCTATTTTATTTAAAAGAATACCATTATTACCATTATAACTTACAGTATTATTTAAAATATGTATTCCATCACCTACATTAATAAGAGAAATACCTGCATTCTTATTATTAGATACATTATTATTAGAAATAATAATATTTGATGGCCCTTTTCCATAGATTAAATCGTTTAAAACCTCATCAGCATAAATACCATACTCATTCTTAATAATTGTATTGTTTATAATATTAGTATTATTAGATTCACTAATACCTATAGCAATACCATTACCAGATAAAATATTATTTCTAATATAAGTATAATTATTTTCACCAACAGTAATACCATATTTTAAATTATTGTAAATACGATTATTTTCAATAAATAAAATATCAATATTTTCACTGTCAATTCCAACTTTAGCAGATGTAATATTGTTATGAGAAATATTAATATTATTTGAATCAATAATATTAATTCCATTACCAATATCATTATTTATATTAAATCCCTTAATAAGAACATTACTTGTATCTTTAATAGTAATTACAGGTAATCTATTATAAGAATCAAATCTAGTTCCAACATTAGAAATTAAACTTAATTCTTTATTTATTACTAAAATAATATTACTATAATAAGTACCATTAAATACAAGAATATCTCCAGGTTCTGCTTTGTCAATAATACTTTGAATTTCATTAGATTTCAATCCATTAGGAATATAAATAGTTTTATTTACTTCCAAAGTATTTGAATTAAAACTATTATTATCAATAATAGATGAACTCTTATTATTAACAAGAGGTTCTTTTTCTATAATACTCTTATTATTACTACTTTTACTAGATATATTATAATTAACAGAATCTAGATTATTAGATGTAACTGAATTATTTTTAATTATTTTACTATTTGGAATATTAGTATTTAGATTATTAGTACTATTATTCACTGTTTCTACACTACTTGTTGTTAAATTAGCCCCAGTATCATTTGAAACTTCTCCTGCAACAGCAAAAGACACTGAAAATAATAGTATTAATATTAAAGACAAAGATACTAATATTTTATTCAGTTTTTACACCTCCTTTATAATTTTAAATTTTATAAAGAAGTATATTATTTAATAAAATACATACACAATAGACTTTTATATCAAATGTTAAATATATACATTTCGAAATAAGTAAAAATAATACTATAAAAAATAATTTAATAAAAATAAATATTTAAAAAACTTAAATAATTTAATATTAAATTTAAAAAATAAAAAATAAGAAATTTAAAAGATAAATTAAAAAAAATTAGAAAAAAATAAAAATCGTATTGTAATAGAT
>NZ_MRCT01000035.1 GCF_002208625.1 Methanobrevibacter sp. 87.7 | reverse complement strand
TTTATTTTTTATATTTTCTATTTTTCTTATTTTTTTACTTATTTTAATTTTTTTATTAATCTATTTTCTATTTTTTTAATAAATTTAATAATTTTTTTCTTCTATTTTAGATTTAATACATAAACTATTTTTAATATAAAATATATAAATTAAGTCATAATGTTATAATGTTCTATAACTTTATTTAAGAATAATTTAAAAATTTTCTTGAGGTGTAAATATTTCTGGTGATGAAGGAAAAAAATCCAAAAAGAAAAGAACAATTATTATCTGTGCAATTATTATTATCATTACAGTAGTTGCTATTGGTTTAATTGTAAATAATAATTTAACATTAAATGTAGGAGGTCATGAGTTTTCTGTACCTTACGGTTATCATACTAGTGATAATTCTACTGATGCAGATAATAATAATAATGTAACTATAAAATCAACTGTTATCGAGAATGGTACTAATTACTATAAAATTATTGTAATTAATCAATCTGATAATAAAATTGTTACACCTTCTCAAATTATAAATTCTACAAATATTACTAAAAATATCACTGTCAATGGACATAAAGGTGTTTTAGTAACAGGTAAAACAGGTCAAACATTTAATTATAAAGATGGTGAAGACCAAGTTGTTATTATGACAACTAATATGGGTGAAAACGTATTTAACGATGTTGTTAGAAAATAATTTTAAAGTTTTTTAATAAAACTTTTTAATTTTTTTCTTTTTTAATTTTTAACTATTTTTTAGTGTTTTTTATATTTTTCAGTGTATTTATTAAACTATTTTTTAATGCTTTTTATTGTTAAAATCAGTATTTTTTTTAATTTGTGTATGTTTTTTAGTTTTTTTAGAATTAGTGTTTTTTTTATTGTTGTTTTTTTTTACAATTAATGTTTTAAAATTAGTATTTTTACTTATTTTTTTATTTAAAAATATAATAAATTTATTTTATAAATTAAAATTAAAATTTTAAAAAAAAGTATTTTATTAAAATGTTTTAAAAGAATTTAATCAACATTAAATCCTTTTTTAATCATTGCATTACCAAGAATATCCATAGCTTCTTTAGTTTTATCATCAGAAACTCTATTAATTATTCTTTTATTTTCATTAAAACGTCCAACATAGTAGTCTTGTTTTTCTTTATCTACAATATCTAAACGTGTGTAATTTGAAAGTGATTCAAGAAAAGAGAAAAATCCTCTATTTAATGCTTTAGCACATTTATTATTTTTAATAATTTCTATAACTTCTGAATCAATAAGATAAGCTTCACCATGTGAATTAATATGATCTGCTATTGGTTCCATTTTTTCAATTGATATAACTTTACATTTTATATATGCATCAGCATTTTTCATCATTGCAATATTTTCATCATTTGTAAAGTCTTCTTTATCAAGATTTCCAATGGTTGATTTAACAAATGCAATAGGATCATCTGTAATATTTATTATAAACTCTTTAGTTTCTTGTATATTTTTAAGTGTTGTACTACCTACAAATATTCTACATCCAATTTTATTATTATCTTTACAATTTATTCCTATAGGTGCGGCATCTTTTATTCCATCTTTACTAATTGTTGTATAAATTCCTTCATAATGTAGGCCATTTTCCATTCCAAGTATTTTTAAGTCTGTTGTCATTTTATCACATGTATCATTTTTATAAATCATTTGTTAAATGATGTTTTTTTAAAGTTCTATATATAATATATTTTTATTATTTATTTGTTAAATGATGCTTTTTAAAGTTTTATATATAATATATTTTTATTATTTATTTTAAATTATTCTTAACAAAATTTTTTTATATTTATTAGTATAATAAATTATTATTGAATTATATTTAAATCATTTATTAAATAAGAATATGTGTTAATATGAGTAAAAATTGTCCTACATGTAAAATTATAAAAGATGGATATATGCAATGTCCTAATTGTTTAAAAGTTATTCCTGAGGATTCTGTTGTATGTCCTAATTGTCACATGTCATTTATAGATGAAGAACCTGAGGAAGTAATAAGTAATAAATATTTGTTTATTATAAGTTTATTTTTGGCTTTAGGTGTAGTTTATCTTGAGGGACGGTCTTTTTTTAGTCTAAGGTTCTATATTGAACTTATTATTGTATTAATTATTCTTTTTAGTGCTATGAGTTGGTTTATTAATAAGAAAATTTAATTTTTTATGCTTATCTTATGAAAATATTTTAATAATAAAATTTCGAAAATACTTTTAATAAGTTTTTAAAAAATATTATTTTATTGTTATTATAATTGTGTAAATATTTTTTACTAACTTTAAGAATATGAATATTAATAAATTATATTTTTTAATAATAAGTAGGTGAAAATATGTGGTTATTTGATTTTTTAGGTGGTGTAATAGGTACTTTATTACTTTGTTGTATTGCTGTATTTATTATTGCATTTCTTTTTGGATTTGTATTTGTAGATCAAAATACTTTAAATTATCCAGATAATCAAGTTTCTGATAGTGGAAATTCAAATTATGATGTATCTAGTTCTATATCTAATGTTTCAGTAGAAAATGATAGTAATAGTATTAATGTAAGTGGAGTAGATCAAAATGGAACTCCAATTAAAATTAATATTCAGCATGGTTAAAATTTAATTTTCATTTAATATTTATTTTAATATTCAAAGTAGTAGAGGTTAATTTTTATATAAATGTTTAATATATGTTTAAAGTTTAAAAAAGTAATATTTATCTTAAAAACTTAATTTTTTGTGTTAAAAATGTCTTTCAATCCATTGAATTTAATCTGTCATAGAAGACCTGATAGAACCTTTTCATATAGAGGTCATTATTTCCCAGTATGTGCAAGATGTACTGGATTTTATATAAGCATTTTTGCATATTTTATTTATGCATACTTTGTTTTTATAAATTATACAGTTTATTTAATGATTACTGCAATACTTCTTTTGGTTCCTGCAGCTATTGATGGTTTTACTCAATTATTAGGTTGGAGGGAGAGTACAAATTATTTAAGATTAATAACTGGTCTTTTAGGTGGGATTGGGTTAGCTATTCTTATAAAAGGTTTTAAATATTACCTATATTTGGGATTATTATAATAATCTTATTTACATTTATTATATTTAATAGGTGCAAATTATGAATGATATAAATTTTAAATCTAGTAAAGATTTTATTGATGTTGATTATGTTTTAGATGTACTTAATGTTCGTAACCTTAATTCGTTTATGGATATTGGTTGTGGTGATGGACATGTTGCAATTGAAGCAAGTAAATTAAATAAAGATGCTTCTATTTATGCAGTTGATCAATCAGATGATGTAATAAATTACCTAAATTCTAAAATTATAGATTCAGACATTTCTAATATTGAAATTATACAAAGTGAAGTAGATAAACATATTGATTGTGAAGACAATAAAGTAGATTTAATATTAATGATTAATGTTTTCCATGAACTTATTACTAAAAGAGATAAATATAATGCTATTTCTGAATGTAGTAGAGTCTTAAATGATAATGGTAAAATTGCGATTATTGAATTTAAAAAAGTACCTACATATCAAGGTCCACCAATGAAATTAAGACTTTCTCATAATGAATTAGAAGATTATTTATCAAAACAGGATTTCCAACTTATTTATTTAAATGAATCTATTGGTAAATATGGTGAAGAAGGATATTCACATTATCTTTCAGTTTTTAAGAAAAAGTAAATTTTAAATAATTTATTTTTTACTTTTTTTAGCTATTTTTTTAGAATTAGTTTTTTTTTAGTTTTAGCTATTTTATTTAGTTTTAGCTATTTTTTTAGAATTAGTTTTTTTTTAGTTTTAGCTATTTTATTTAAATTAATTATTTAACTATTTTTATAATTTTATAAAAAAATTAATTAAATAAACTAAATTAATAGTTTATTTATTTTGAATTATTATATTTTGAGCTATAATAATTTTTAGAGTACTTATTTGAGTATGAATTACTTGAATATTTACTATATGAATTATTTAAACTAGTATAATCTGTATCATCTTCTTCAATGTCTTCACTGTTTTCAACAAATTTTTTACTAGTACCATTTTCATTACTCATTATAAGTTTAGGGTTATTTGTTTGATTTATATCATCATTTAGTTCTTTATCATAAAAATTTCCCCATCCATATTCACGGTAAGGAAATGCAACCCATGATCCATTTGTTAATTTTATTTGAACACTTCTATGTACATTTGATGAGCTTGTAGTATATTGTAGGACTCTTGCAGTATAACCTGCATCTACAAGACTTTCATATAAATATTCTGAAAATGCCCAACAATCTCCGTATTTATATTTTTTAAGGTTATTACTTGTAGTATAAGTTTCACCATATAATTTATATGTATATTTTGAAAATGTATTCTCAGATATATTTTCAAAGTCATCATAACCATTTTTACAGAAACCATATTTAATTTCATTAACTTCAAATAATCCACTTAAAATTGTAGCATTATGAAGTTCATATGTTTTACTTGTATTTTTGTATTTAACAGATATTGTGGATTTATGATCCTTTACAAAGTATATGCCGTTTTTTATTGTTTTATTATTCTTTTTAATTGAAATGATATTTCCTTTATCAAAATTTATAAAGTTTGATAGGTTATCCTTTTTTCCAAATATGTCACTGTAATAAAAGAATCTATTACCATCAGAATAATTTACTGTATTCTTTTTAATGGTTATATTGTATTGTTTCCAATTGGGATTGTTATATAAATAACAAGTACTTTCATTATTTACTCCCATATTAATACTTTTATTTGATGGATTTTTGTTTTTAGTTGAATTTAATATTTTATCATTTTCACTATTTCCAGTATTATTTTCTTTTATATCCATACTTATATTCTTATTATCTAAATCGACATTATTTATTGCATATATTGGTATTAAAATAATTCCACTTATTAGTATAAGAATAATAATTATGGTTATTAGGTATTTTTTTGGTATTATCATTTTCATCTTTTTATTACCTATTTAATCATTTTTAAATAATTTAAACCTATTCATTAAATATTAATTCTTTTGATTATTTTATTAAATTAATGTTAAAATTAGTAATTTAAATATTTTTACTTTTTTTAGTTATTTAAATTTAATTATTTATTTTTTGTTTAAAATGTAATAAATGGTTCTTATAGGAATATTTGTAATTTCTGATATTTTATTAGGTTTAAGTCCTTCTTTTTTTAGTTGTTTAATATTTTCTTTTTCTTCTTTTGTGTATTTTCTTTTATAATTATTAAGTTTAATATCAGAATATTTTTCAAGAATATAATATGTTTTTTTAGTACTTAGCTCAACTATATCAGCTATTTCTTTAGGGGTTAAACCATTTTCTTTTAATTTAATGACTTTTTCTATAAGCTCTTTTGAATATTTTGGTTTTGCCCCTTGATTATATTCTACTTTAACAGTAATATCTAGTTGTTCTAATGCAGATAGATATTTTTTAGGTATTCTATTATATATACTTTTTGAACAAGTTATAATTTCAAGTGAAGGATACGCTTCTGTTATTTCAATAATCTTTTTTGAAGTTAAAGCTTCTGTAATATGTACTTTTATTTTATCTTCACTCATTTTAATCACGTATAATATTTTAACCTTTAATCAATTCTAAGAATTTTTTACTTTTATCATTTTTTGGTTTAGTGATAATTTCAATATTTTTAGCTTCATTTTTAATTTTTTCATGTTCTAAATTAAATGATTTAGCAACTAAGTTAATATCCATTTTACCTTCTTTATATATCATTGCAGCACCTAATGCATAATGATCTATTTTAAGGTTTGAGTTTTTTAATTTGTATTCTAAATTAAATTTTTTATGTAAAATTAAATCCATATCTTTTACAGGGATTATTGTTTCATTACTTCTTTTATTTAATAATTTAATTGCTTGAGTATATGTGATTCTAAAAATTTCTCTTTGTTGACGGTCTATTTCACTTCTTATATGTGGAAATGGTCCACTTTGTCTTTTACGTTTATCTTGTGAATTTGTAAGATAATATTTAAATATATCCCATAATATTAATGAAGGTGCTAAATTTATAAATATAGAATTTTCTATACGTTCTCTGGTTTTCAAATCTATATTTAATGTCCTGTTTAAACTACCATCTTTGTATTTAAGTTTTGCTTTAATTAAATCTTCATTAATTTTATCATCTTTCCAATCTTCAACAGAATCAGTTTCATCTAAGAATTTTGGATTAGCAGTTTTAGCATTGTAAATAATTTCATCATATTTACGTAATTTATCAGGATTTTTGATTTTTTCTTTTAAAAGTTCGTCTTTATATGTATTTGCAATTATCTCTCCTTCTTTAACATATGCAATTGCAAGTGCTGTTCTTGTATTGTTATCATCAATAATTGCAGGTTTTGTTCTATGGAATTGTAATTTTTCAATACGTACATGTTTTCCATATCTTTTTCTTACTTCTTCTTCATAGGAGTCAACAAATTCTGAATCAAGTGTAACTTTTTTTCTTATTGTTTTTTTATTTTCTTTATAACGAATTTGCAATGTTACTGTTTTAACTGAACCTTTTCTTTCTTGTTTAAGCATATTTATAACTTTTTTAAAAGATTTTCTTCCCCATTTAGAAAGTTCACTTATTTTTACCATGTAATCTCCAGCCATTGGTAAAAATGGAAGAATTTCTATCCTATGGTTTCCTGTAAGATTTACATAAAAGTCATAATCTGTTTTTCCACATTTACATTCATCTTTTAATTCTTCAATTCTATAGGTTTTTCCACAATTATTGCAGCGAATTAATCCATATTCTTCTAAATTACCTAAAGCTATTTTATGTGAAGTAATTGCTGATTTAACTCTATCTAATATATTTTTTTTATTAGAAGCTTTCATCCTAAAGTATTGGTTATGTCTATGTGTTTCTGAAGCTTCTTCAGCAGTAACTTCTCCAACAGTACTTATACCATATTTACTAAGTGATCTATATGGTGAAGTATAACCTTGTATATCCATTGTTTCTTTAAAATCTTGAAGTATTTTTAGTTGTTTATTTAATTTATAATAAACTTCTTTAAAATATTCAAAATTATTTAATTTATTTGTATCTATTGGATTTTTATTAATATTATTTAAATAATTTTCAGCTTTCGTAATCAATTTATTTGAATCCATTAACTCACCGTGAGGACTTTTAATAACCTATTGCCGCTTATAGGTTAAGAAGTAAGTTGTATTCTTTTCTAACTTTATTAGATTTAGTTTTTATTCTTAATAAAACTTTTCTTATTTAATTTTAATTATTAAATTGTTAACTTTTTTATTAATTTATTAGCAATTTAATAATTATTATCTGTTTTTCATTATTTATTGTCAATTTTTTATTAGTTAAATGATATTTTTTAATTAACAATAAATTTTAATTTTTAAAAAAATAAGTAATTTAATTAAATTATTTAAAATTTAATTAAAATTTAATGTAATTTACATTACTTTTTCACCGACTTCACAATCTTCGTGAACACCTAAAAGAGCTGCTGCTTTTTCAGTAGCTAAAATCATACCTTCTGATTTTTCACCACAAAGTTTTGCTGGTTTAAGGTTACATAAAACAACAACTTTTCTGTCAATTAAATCTTCAGGTTTATATTCATTAGCAATACCTGATACGATTTGTTTAGTTTCAGTACCTAAATCTACTTGTAATTTTAATAATTTTCTAGATTTTTCAATTTTTTCAGCTTCTTTAATTTGTCCTATTCTTAAATCTATTTTATCAAAATCATCTATTGAAATAATGTCACTCATATTATCATCCTTTTTATCATCTTTTTTAGAATCTTCAGTTTCTTCTAAATTTTTATATAATTCTTCTTTTTCTTTTGCAATCTCTTTATCATCAATTTTTTTGAAAAGAGGTTTAGCTTTATTAATTTTATGTCCTTCTTCTACAAATTCACTTGCTTCATTCCAATCATCATGTAATTCAATATTCATGATTTCAGCTATTTTATCTGCTTTTGTTGGTATGTATGGTTTTAATAATGTTGCAAGTGATTTACATAATTGGTTTGAAAGATATAAACAATTTGCTGCTTTTTGTTTATCTTCTTTAACAGCTTTCCATGGTTCTTGGTCATTGAAATATTTATTTGCTGCTTTACATGTTTTCATAATTTCAACAAGACCTTCTCTGAATTCCATGTTTTTAATTTTTTCTCCAACTTTATCTGGTGTTTCTTTTATTAATTTAATGAAAGCTAAATCATCATCACTTGGATTTTTATATTCTGGTATTTCACCATTAAAGAATTTATTTGTAAATGTAAATGTTCTGTGTAAGAAATTACCAAGTACATCTGCAAGCTCATCATTATTTCTTCTTTGGAAATCATCCCAACTGAAGTCAGTATCTTTATTTAATGGTGCAACAATTGTTAAGTAATATCTAAGTAAATCAGCATCATATTTTTTAACAAAATCATCTACCCAAACAACCCAATTTTTACTTGTAGACATTTTACGTCCTTCTAATGATAAGAATTCTCCAGCAAATATGTCATCAGGTAATTTACAACCATGAGCTATTAACATTGCAATCCAAAAGATTGAATGGTGGTAAATAATATCTTTTCCAATAAAATGAACAACTGTATCATTCCAATAGTCTTCCCATGCAGGATTTCCTTTTCTAGTCCATTCTGCAGCTGATGAAATGTATCCTATAAATGCTTCTCCCCAAACATAAATAACCTTACCTTTAGCTTCTTCAAGTGGTACTGGAATACCCCAATCCATATCACGAGTATATACCCAATCTTTAAGACCATCTTTTAACCAGTTTTTAGCATAATTTTTCACGTTATCTGCTAACATATCATTATTATTTATGTAATCTGATACTTGGTCTTGGAACTCGCTTAACTTAAAGTAGTATTGTGTTGTTTCTTTAATAATTGGTGTTGAATTACAAGTTAAACATCTAGGTTCTTCAAGTTCAGTAGTTTCTAATGCTCTACCACAATTTTCACAATGATCTCCTCTTGCTTCACCACCACATACAGGACATATTCCTTCTACATATCTATCTGGTAAGAATTTTTTACAATTTGGACAGTATAATTGTTCTACTGTTTTTTTGTAAATGTAATCATGTTCATATAAATAAGTAAAGAAATCCTGAGATATTTTATAATGTAATGGTTTTGTAGTTCTTGAAAAATTATCAAGTGATATGTTACATGATTTAATATCTCTAACAATCATATCATGATATCTTGTTGCTATTTCAATAGGTTTTTTACCTTCTTTATCTGCTTGAACAGCAATAGGAGTACCATGTTCATCGGTTGCACCGACCATAAGTACATCATCACCAATCATACGATGATATCTACAGAATATATCTGCAGGTAAGTATGTTGATCTAAGATGGCCTAAATGGAATGGACCATTAGCATATGGAAGTGCAGTTGATACAAATATCTTAGCCATTTTGATTTTTCTCCTCTATTTTAATGAATTTTTGTAATCATGAAATTGAATTCTATTAAATTTATAGAATATATTTATATATTTAATTTTAATTATATAAATTGTACTATTTTTATAGATTTTGCTTTATTTTTACTATAATTAAGATTTTATTAATTTTTTATAATTATTTTAGTTTTTGTTTATTTTATTTTTAATTATAATATTTTAATTCATTATTAGTTCAATTTTAACTAATATTATTTAATAGTTTATTCAAAAATTAAT
This sequence comes from Methanobrevibacter sp. 87.7, assembly GCF_002208625.1. GTDB lineage: Archaea > Methanobacteriota > Methanobacteria > Methanobacteriales > Methanobacteriaceae > Methanarmilla. Next base: position 3,469 of record NZ_MRCT01000035.1, on the reverse strand, counting down.
ATAATATAAATTTTATAAGTTTTAGTAAGTCTTAAGCTTTAAAATTTAAATTAAATATATAATATTAAATATTTATTAATTCAAAATTTTAATGTATTAAGTTAAATTTTTTAAATAATTTTATATTTAAAGTGAATATTATGAGATTAGTAGTTCAAAGAGTTTCAAATGCTAGTGTTGAAGTTGATGGTGAAATAACTGGTAAAATTGATAAAGGTTTAATGGTTCTTGTAGGTATTGGGGAAAATGATACTGATAAAGAACTTGATTATATGGTACGCAAATTATTAAGACTTAGAGTTTTTGAGGATGAAAATGATAAAATGAATGTTTCTATTCAGGATATTAATGGAAAATTGTTACTTGTTCCTCAATTTACATTATATGGTGATGTAAGTCATAATAATAGACCAAATTTCTCAAAAGCTATGAATCCAAGTGATGCAAGTAAATTATTTTCTCGTTTTGTAGAAAAATGTAGTGAGCATATACCTGTTGAGACAGGTGTTTTTGGTGCTTATATGAATGTTAAACTATTAAATGATGGTCCTGTTACTATAATTATTGATAAAAATTTTGATTAGAAGTAGTAATTTTTATTTTAATATTTAAGTTTAGTTTTATTAGTTAAATTCTATTTATATAACTAATTTTTTAATAAAAAAATGATTTTTTATAATTATTTTTTTTTTTAGTTTTATTTTTTTATGTAAAATAAGTAATAGGTTTAGGTTTTAATTAGTGAGTAATGTGTTTTTTGTTGTTAATTTGATTTTATGGTTTTTAGGTTTTAATTTGTATGTAAAAAAAGTAATAGTTTAAGTTGATTTAAATAATCATAGATAAACTAATTCTATTTCTTTCTAAATCAACATTTAAAACTCTAACATCTACAATATCACCAACACTTACAATATCAAGTGGGTGATTTACATATTTATCAGGTACAAGTTCTGAAATATGGACAAGGTCATCTTGATGAACACCAATATCTACAAATGCTCCAAAATCTACAACATTTCTTACAGTACCTTTTAAAATCATTCCTTCTTGTAAATCTTCCATTTCAAGTACATCTGATCTTAATATTGGTTCTGGCATTTCTTCTCTTGGGTCACGACCTGGTTTTTTAAGTTCATTTACAATATTTTTTAATGTTTCAACACCAATTCCAAGTTCTTCTGACAGTTCTTTGTAATTTAAATTATTAAGTTTTAAATCATCTCTTCCAATATCTTCAAGGTTGTAACCTAATTGTTTTAATAATTTTTCAGTTGCTTTATATGATTCTGGGTGAACTGTAGTATTATCTAACGGATTTTTAGAGTTTGGTACTTTTGTAAATCCTGCACATTGTTCAAATGTTTTTGGACCTAATTTTTTAACTTTTTTAAGTTCATTACGTGATGTAAATTCTCCATTTTCTTCACGATATTCTACAATATTTTTTGCAACTGTTTTTGATATTCCAGATACATATCCGAGAAGTGAAGGAGAAGCAGTATTAAGGTTTACTCCAACTTCGTTTACTACTTTTTCAACAGTGTTTGTAAGTGAATCATTAAGTTTTTTCTGATTCATATCATGCTGGTATTGTCCTACACCAATTGATTTTGGATCTATTTTTACAAGTTCTGCTAATGGATCTTGTAATCTACGTGCAATAGAAATAGCACTACGAGCACCTACATCATAATCAGGGAATTCTTCATCAGCAAGTTTACTTGCAGAATAAACACTTGCTCCTGCTTCAGATACTATAACATATTTACAGTCAAGATTATATTTATTAATCATATCTGCAATTATTTGTTCTGATTCACGTGATGCTGTACCATTTCCAAGTGCAATTAAATCAATATCATATTTTTTAATCATTTTTGCAATTGTTTCTTGTGATTCTTTTACTTTATTTTGAGGTTCTGTAGGAAATATTACAGTTTTATCTAATACTTTTCCTGTTGGGTCAACAACAGCTATTTTACATCCAGTTCTAAATGCAGGATCCCATCCAAGAACAGTTTTATCTGCAATTGGGCTTGTAAGAAGTAATTGTTCTAAATTTTTAGAAAATACTTTTATTGACTTATCTTCTGCTTCTTCTTTAAGATAAGATCTTATATCTCTTTCAATTGCAGGTTGTATAAGTCTTGTATATGAATCATCAATAGCATCAATAGCATCTAATATAATATCATCAGTATATTTATTACCTTTTAATGTGTGGTTTGCAATATATTGTTTGATTTCTTTATCATCAGTATCTATTTTAATTTTAAGTATACCTTCTTTTTCTCCACGATTAATAGCAAGTATTCTGTGAGGGCTTATATCAAATATAGATTCATCATAATCATAGTACATTTCATATTCTGATTCTAAATTTTCATCTTTTGCTTTAATATCAATGTTTCCATTTCTATAGGTGTCATCACGTATTCTTTTTCTGAATTTTGCATTATCAGATATTGTTTCTGCAATAATATCTTTTGCACCATTAATTGCATCTTTAATACTTGAAACTTTACTATTTATAAAGTCTTTAGCAACATTTTCAATTGGTTCATTAATATCTTGATCAAAGATGATTTCAGATAATGGTTCTAAACCTTTTTCACGAGCTTTTGTAGCTCTTGTTTGTCGTTTTTTCTTATAAGGTAAATATAAATCATCAACTTCAACAAGTGTTTTTGCTTTTTTAATTGCATTTTTAAGTTTATCATTTAATTTTCCTTGTTCTTTAATATTAGTTATTACTTTTTCTTTTTTATCTTCTAAGTTTCTTAAATAGTTTACTCTTTCATTAAATTTTCTTAATGTTTCATCATCTAAGGAACCAGTAGCTTCTTTACGGTATCTTGCAATAAAAGGTATTGTATTTCCACTATCAATTAATTTTATAACAGCTTCACTTTGTTGTGGTCTAATATTTAATTCTTTTGATAATTCTTCTGCAATAATCATGATTTTACCTTATCTGTTTTTTTATAAATTAAATTTCAGCTTTTTACAATATTTAAATTTTTATTAATATGTTTTATTTTTCTGATATTTTTTAGTATTTCTGTTATTTCATTTTTCATTGGTTTTTTAGTTTTTTATTAAATGTTTTTTCTTTTTTAGGCTATTTTTAGTTTTTTATTAGTTTTATAACTTATTTTCATTTAATTTTTATTTAATACTTTTTCTTAATGATTTTTTAAAGCATTTTATTTAAATTGTAAAAAATATATTATTATTTTTTTAAATAGTATATAACCATTAAAATATTATTCATTTGTAGTTTTTAATTATTATTAAATTCAAAACTAGTTTTAACTTATATTTTAGTTTTTATAAACTAATTATATTATAAATAAGTTTTTTTTAAAAAAATAGTGTTTTTGTATTTTTTAAAAATATAAAATTTCTATTTTAATATTTTTTGCATATTTATATTTGAATTAATAATTTAAAAAGATTATTATCA
>NZ_MRCT01000034.1 GCF_002208625.1 Methanobrevibacter sp. 87.7 | reverse complement strand
AAATAATTAATTAAAAATAAAATAAATAAAAAATGATTTTAAAAAATATAAATAAAAAATAATAAATATTGAAGTTAAAAAAAGATTTAAGATGTATAAAATAGTTAAAAATAAAAAATATTAAAATAAAATTCAAAAAATAGAAAAAATATTAATTTAAGGATAAAGATAAAAATAATAAGAAGTATTACAAAAAATCAATTATAAAAGTTTATATATTAACTTCAATAAATTTAATAATACTACTATGCTACATACAAATTATTAAAAAAATCTTATTTTAGATAAAAATATAAGTTTATTATAGAGATAATTGATTTTATAAATTAATTAACAATTTTTTAATAAATATAAATCTAACCCTTAATTTAAAAATTATTGTATTAAATAAATTATAGTATATTCATATTACTATAAATTTAACCCTTAATTTAAAAATTGTATTAAAATACAAAATGTATAGAGCAAGTAGTTAAATAAATATATTTAAGGAGACAATAAAAAATGAAAGTAGCAATTTTAGGTGTTGGATGTTACAGAACTCACGCTGCAAGTGGAATTACAAACTTTGCAAGAGCTTGTGAAGTAGCTGAAAAAGTAAATAAACCAGAAATTTCAATGACTCACTCAACAATTGAAATGGGTGCAGAATTATTAAACCTCGCTGGTGTAGATGAAGTAGTTGTATCTGATCCTGTATTTGAAAACGGATTAACTATCATCGATGACTTTGTTTACGAAGATGTAATTGCAGCTCACAAAGAAGATCCTGAAAAAATCATGCCACAAATTAGGGAAAAAGTTAAAGAAGTAGCTAAAGATTTACCTACTCCACCAAAAGGTGCAATTCACTTTACTCACCCTGAAGATTTAGGTATGACTACTACTACTGATGATAAAGCAGCAGTAGAAGATGCTGATTGGGTAATGACCTGGTTACCAAAAGGAGATATGCAAAAAGGAATTATTGAAAAATTCGCTGATGCAATCCCTGAAAACGCAATTATTACTCATGCATGTACTATTCCTACCCCAATGTTCAAAGGTATCTTTGATGACTTAGGACGTGACGACTTAAATGTTTGTTCTTACCACCCAGGAGCTGTTCCTGAAATGAAAGGACAAGCTTACATCTCTGAAGGTTACGCATCTGATGAAGCTATTAAAACTTTATTAGACTTAGGTACTAAAGCTAGAGGAAACGCATACACTTTACCTGCAAACTTACTTGGTCCTGTATGTGATATGTGTTCCGCATTAACTGCTATTACTTACGCAGGTATCTTAGGATACAGAGATACTGTAACCCAAGTTTTAGGAGCTCCAGCTGGATTTGCTCAAATGATGGCTGCTGAATCCTTAAAACAAGTTACTGCTCTTATGGAAGATGTTGGTATTGATAAAATGGAAGAAAGTTTAAACCCTGCTGCATTATTAGGTACTGCTGATTCAATGAACTTCGGTCCTACTGCAGAAATTTTACCAACTGTCTTAGAAGCATTAGGTAAAAGAGGACAATAAGTCCTTTTAATTTACCTTTTTTCTTTTTTTTAAAAAATAAGACGATATACAAATTTAAATATAATATATTAAATTTTAAATATTCAAAATCAAATAAGATTTTGGAAAAAATACTTACTAATTAATCTGGTGTATACAATGATAGACGAAATACTTACTAAAGCTAAAAATAATAAGGAGTTAACTGATAATGAACTTCTTGAACTTTTTGAAATAGATAATGAAACTGATTTAAAAAAGTTATTAAAAGTAGCATCAGATATTCGTAGTCAAAATTATAATGAAATTAAACTTACTTCTACAATACATTTAACAAATAAATGTCTTATTGAACCAAAATGTAAATACTGTGGATTTGCTGCAAAAACATCAAGTCATGGTTATTACAATGCATTTTATAAATCAGATAAAGAAATTTTAGAAGCTGCAAAATGTGTTGAAAAATCAGGTATCCCTAGAATAAGTTGTTCTGGAGGATATGGATACAAAGGTAAACAAGGAGTAAATGCTGTTAAAATCATTAAAGAAAACACAAACCTTGAAACCCTTGTTAATGTTGGAGCAGATCTCAATGAAAAATCTGTACAGGACTTAAAAAAATACCATGCAGATACAATTTGTATTAATCTTGAAACAACTAATAAAAAGTTGTTTAAACTTTTAAAACCAGGAGATAGTCTTGAAGATAGGATTAATGCATGTAAAATGGTTTGTGATGCTGGATTAGAATTATCTTCAGGCTTACTTATAGGTATTGGAGAATCTTATCAAGATAGAATTAATCATCTTAGATTCTTAAAAAGATTTAAAAATCTTGGAGAAATTCCAATTATGGGTTTCCATCCATATGAAGATACCCCAATGGAAAATATACCAATATGTCCTGTTGATGAACAATTAAAAACTATTGCTATTACACGTATATTATATCCAAAAATTAGGATAACAGCACCAACACCAACTATTGGTCCTGAAAATGTAGAATATTCACTTAATGCAGGAGCTAATAATCTAGCTACAGTTATTCCAGAAGATTATCCATTATATGTAAGAGGAGTAGGATCACCAGAATATGGTAACCTTACTGAAGTTGTTAATGTTATTGATAATCTAGGTCTTGGAGTAGAAGGAAATATAGCAATTCCTGCTAAATAAAAATATTACTTTTACTTTTTTTATTAAATTATTAATTTTAAAAAATAATGATTTAATTAAAAATAACAATTGTTATATAATTATTTCTTAAAATAAATATTAAACTAGTAAAATTTTTATAAAAATTTTAATAAAAAATTATATATTAAATTATTAAAATTTGGGATAATAATGGCTTTTGAAGAAATTATTAAAAATGCAACTGAAGAATCTATTAATGGAACTCGTACTGGAGATACAATAAAAGAAGTTCAAGCAATTCAGGCATATATTAAAAATGTTAAAAAAATAGTCATGCCAAATAAAAATGGTGTTAAAGTAAAAGTTATAAACAAAGTATTAAAAGAGTATAATTTACCTAAAGCAGATTATTTAAAAATAAATACAAATTTTGCAGATTCTGATAGATACCCTGCAATTGCAAAAGGATTAATGGCAGTAGATCAAAGTGATGCAGAATTAATAATTGCAAGAGGTAGATTAGGATTACCTGGTTCTGGTTCACTTTTAATATTTATGGATAATAAAGGTAGAATTTTAACAAGTGGATCATCACCTTCTCATGCAGTAAGTAAAATAAATATAGAAGATGCTGTATATAATGAAGCAGTAGAAGCTCTTGAAAAAATAGGTTTTTCTAAAACTAAAAAACAATAAATAATGTGATTAAATGACAAATCCTATAGAAAATAAACTAGATTATCATACTGGAATAAGTAATGAAGTATTAACAATCGTTTCAAAAACTAAAGTAATAGACATTATAAATTATATTACTAAAATAAAAACAGAAAATGTACTTAAATGGATTAAATCATTAAAAGAAAATAATGAAATTAATTCAGATGATACATTAATTATTGTTGGAACCTATTTTACTGGTCTTGGAATTGTAAAAACATTGAAAAAGGAATTTAAAAAAATAATTCTTATTGATATTTATCCACATCTTGAAGAATTATTATATACTCCTGTTGGAGGAGATAAAATAGAAAAAGATACTATTGAATTTTCTTCTAATTTATCAGACATTAATAAAGGAGATATAATAATTGATACTACTGGATTTGGAGGATTAAATAAAGAACAATCAAGTAAAATTAATTGTAAAGCCTTTTTAATAGAAGATCCTACTGCTGAAGATAATGATATTCTACTTAAAAATAAAAATAATATTCATGAAAGATTAGATCTTGTTAATGCTAATAAAAAAGCTTATATTAAAACAAAAGGTTTAGATACAAAAACTTCTGGTACAATGACATTTACAATTAAGATACTAAATAAAAGTATTGATGATGCATTAAATGAAGATGGTGTACTTTACAGTGCAGCAGAAATGACATTCTATGAAGATATTATATTTAAAGAGAAAGATATTAATAAATTCATTAAATTATCTACTAGAAATGCAATAAAAGTATCAAGTATTAAATTATTAAATGTTGATAAAATTATTGAAAATAATCTAGATAAATTAGAAAGTGCAATAATTAGTATAAATTAATCTAATAAAATTATCTATAAGACTGATAAAAATGAAATCCATTGATTTATTTAATGAAATTGATAAATTAATACCTAAAAGATTAGCATTAAAAAATGATGATATTGGGTATCATGGTCAATTAAATCCTAAAAATCTTAATATAGAAAAAATTAAAATTATGATGGATTTATATCCAGAATATGATAATTATAATAAGAATACTTTAATTATTACACATCATCCACCGAAATTTAATCCAAAAACTCCAAATTATACAATACATTCAAATTGGGATATTATTGATGGTGGTGCAAATGATGCTCTTGCAGAATCATTAAATCTTAAAGTTATAGATTATTTTGATAAAAATACTAAAATTGGCCGTATTTGTAAAGGTAATACTAATATAAAAGAATTACTTTTAAAAATAAATAATAATTTTAGAATTGATAAAAATAATAATGATATTAACTCAGTTAGAATCGTAAATTATAAAAATTCAAATATTAAAAATATTGCAATAATCTCAGGTTTTGGATTAAGTAATTTAGAATACATTAAATTAGCAAATAAGCTTAATATGGATTTATTAATATCTGGAGATTTAACACAATCTGGAGCAGTACTTGCTCGTAATCTTGGAATAAGTATAATTGATACAAATCACCATAGTTGTGAAATTCCAGGCTTAATAAAATTAAAAGAAACAATAGAAAAAATAGGACTTCCTGTAGAAATTATTGATACAGGATTACCTTGGAAAGATATAAATTTAAATTCCATTAAAAAATAAAGGAGGATAAATAGATGACTGATAAAATTCAAAAAGCAGAAGATGCAAAAATACCAAAAGGAACTGTTGATTTAATAGGTTTTGGAAGGTTAGGTCTTAGAATTGGAATTAATCTTATACAAGTACATAGAGGAGGACCAAAAACAATCAATGTATTTGATGGTCAAAAAATTTCAAATGGAGACATTATTTTCCATTTAAATGGTGGAAAAGTTGGACAATACAAAGGAGAATTATTAAAAGAACTTTGTAAACATGACCCTGAATTTAGAGCAGTTAATAATTACAATGAAGATATTACTGATGATAATATTGATAAAATCCAAGGAGATGTAGTTGTTATACAAATAGCTGGTGGAGATACTATTCCTACAGCTGCAAAAATTATTAAAAAAGCCCATGATAATGGTGCAACTGTAATTGGAACTGGCGGAATCTTTGGAATTGGTGAAGAGGAAATTATTACAAAAGATATTTCTGAATTTGATGATTCAAATCCTGTAATTAATGCTCTTAGAAAAGAAGGAATAACTGAAAATTATAAAGTTATTAGTACAAATAGATTTATTCGTGATAATGTACCAATTACACCATATGTTTTAGACAAAGTAGCTAACACAATTACAAAAGAAATTATAAAAGCATTATAATAAATTATTCTATATTTAAAATAGAATTAATAAAAGATTAAATAATAAAAAAATAATTATAAATATATATCGTATTGATATTATTTATAAAATTTAATTTTTTTAAATAAAAATCAAAATATTTACTATTTTTATAAAAATTAATCAAATATAAATTTATTAATTTCAGATACAACAATATCTTTAGTTTCATCTGAAAATCTATGAGGCTCATTATCAAAGATAAATAAATGAGAGTTTTTATATTCTTTATCTGCATTAATTGCATATGAAACAGGAACTCTTTGATCTAATTTTCCATGAAAAATAAAAACTGGTTTTTTATAATCTTTAATATCATCATAAAGATTTATACTTGAGGAATCTTTAATATATTTTTCACCTAAATATTCTGGCATTAATGTTAATACATTATCTTCCCGCATATTATCTAAATTACGAGTATCATCAGGAATAACATATGCTGGAGCAAATAAAAATAAAGCAGAAATATCATCAGATCTACTAGGAGCAATAAGACTACTAACAAGTCCTCCTTGACTATGACCTGCTAAATATAATTTATTAGAATCTACAAAATCTAATTTTTTAACATTATCAATTACACAATTTAAATCATCAATTTCTGTAAGAGGTGACATATCACTTATTTTACCATCACTTTTACAATCATAACCTCCACCTCTAAAATCAAATACAATACTTGCAATTCCATAATTTAATAATTTTTCAGCATAAGGAATCATATAAGTATAATTTAGAGATAAACCATGAGATAAAATAATAGTTGGAACTTTACCAGGTAAATCATCAGGTACATACATTAATCCATTAATATTCTCATTATTAAGTTTACAATTAAAATCTTTTATCATATTAATCATTTCAATTAAATTAAATAAAAAAATAAAAAATTATTATCATGAAAAACAATAATTAAACTAAAATATGTTAAAAAAAATATATAAATCTAATTAAATAAATTAAGAGGAATAAAATGATAAAAATAGCAACTGCAGAATGCTTTACACATGGAGTTATAGCTTGTCAAATTCATAACCTTGCACAAGATTATTATGGAGATTTTGGTGCAGATAAAAATCTTGTAAATGAAATTAATAGAGATATTGATGAAAGATATGATTTTACAAAACTTAGTATAAGTTGTGGACTATTTATTCCGACCCTTGAAGCTGTTAAAAAAGTATTAAAAGTTGAAAATCCTCCAGAACCTTATAAATTAATAAAAGGTATTAAAGTATATAATGAAGAAGATGATAAAAAAGTAGCAAGAATAATGGGACAAGCTGTAAAAGAAATAAGTGATGCAAATATTGGTATTGGAACTACAGCAGGCATTGGTAGAGGAGGAATTGCAATTATTACAGATAAATATGATATTGTAAGTACTACTAATGTTTATGCAGATCTTGTTGAATGTGATTGTGATAAATTAAGTAAAAGACAAAAAGATGGAGTAAAAAAGACAATTGAAATCTTAATATATGTATTAAATGGAAAAATAGACAAATTAGAAAAAGATTTTAATAATATTGAAATTTACAAAAAATAATTAATAAATTAAAATAAAATAATATATTTATAAAAAAATAGTGAAAAACTAAAAAAATAGCCTAAAAAAACCCCAAATAAAATATAAAAAAATAGTGAAAAAACTCAAAATAAAAAATTAATATAAATAGTTTTATCTAGTGTATAATACTGTTCCTAATATACCAATATGACTAGACCTTGTAAATAAAACTATTTGAACAACTACAATTAAAACAATTAAAACTCCTATATATAAATACTCAGAACGTCCAATTGATTGACGTACTTTATATAAATCAGATTTATCAGAATAACAACGTGCCATCATACTAAAAAAGGTTGTTTCTCCTTTTTCATATGCTTTTAAAAACATCATTCCAATAGTATAACCTACTTGTTTTACTCTCCATTTATATGGCGTTATTGAACTATGAATATCAAAGTTTCTAGATTTTTGACTTGTTCTAATTGATTCTAATTCATCAATAAAAATAAATAAAAATCTTACCATAATTGAAAGAATCATTGCTATATCTCTAGGCATTCCAAGTTTCCTAAGAGATTGTACAATTTCTTGCATAGGACTTGTAGAAGATAAAAGAACAATGGCAGTTAAACAAACAATTAATCTTAAACTTAACATAATAGTCCAATTAAGACCAATATCAGTAATATGGATCCATGAAATAGGACTTTGCCATAAAACATTACCGGGATGAACAAATGGTTGGAAAACAATAATAGCTCCAGCAAAGGGTAATAATAATATAATTCTTTTAAAACATGTTTTAAATGATAAATTTGCAATATACATTGCTACAAGTAAAAATGTTTCCATTACAATAGGACCTAATATTTGATTTGAAGCAACACAATAAACAATTATTAATAATGTAATAATTAATTTAATTCTACCTTCCATATTATGAATAGGTGAGTCCTGTCCAGAAATTATATCTAAATCTACTGCTTCTGTAATATTCATATTTTTTCTCCTAACAATTTAAAATACAAGATTATCCTAAATTAAAAATCAAAATTTAAAAATTAAAATAAATTAAACAAAATTATTATAAAATTAAAAAATATTTAAGGAAAAAATAATCCTTAAATATATTTAATTGTGTTTTCTAACAACGTAAGCTAAACCATAACCTAAACAAAGTGTAACAAGTGCACCAATGATTAAAGCAGCTACTTCTCCAATTGAACTATCACCTATAGTATAATCAGGCATAGGTATATTTAAATAAGATTGTTCAACAGAATCAGGAACATTTGAATCTTCTGCAGATTTTTCAAGTCCATCAGGATCTCCAGATGCTATAAATGGGGATAAACAAGCAATAACAACACAAAATACTATACCTACTATAATAAGATATTCAGTTTTTTTATCCATAATTACACCCCAGTATCCTTTTTATTCCAAACTAATAAATCAGGTCTATATTTTTCTAAGACATAAATTACAATAATTGTTAAAACTGCTTCAATTATACCAATAAATGCATGGTATAAACCCATAGAAGCAAGTCCAATATCAAGTGGGAAGGTACCTGCTATAGCCATTTCAACAGCACAAGCTTCTGCTGCTATAAATGTTGCAAGCCATGCACCGACACCAATTGCAGGATATTTTCCAATAAAGTTTTTTAATCCTTTAAATGTGTATAAACCAACACATCCTCCAATAATACCCATATTTAAAACATTAGCTCCTAAAGTAGTAATTCCACCATCACCAAAGAGTAATGCTTGTATAAGCAATACAATAAAGAATACAAGCACACATGCTTCTGGAGCCATGAATACTATAGCAATCAATGTACCTCCAACCATATGTCCACTAGTACCAAATGGAATTGGCATATTCATAGACATAATTGCAAAGATACCTGCAGCTAATACAGCCATTAAAGGAATACGTTTTTCATCTAAATTATTTTTAGCCCACTTAGTTGCAAAGTATAATGCAATAATTAAAATCACATAATAAATTGCACATTGCCATAAAGGTATAAAACCATCAGGTATATGCATAAAAATCACCTATAATTTTTTATATATTAAATAAAACAAAAATAATAGTTAAATTATAACTTCAATAATATTATTTAATTAAAAAGTATTAATCAATTATAGAAAGCATATAAATTTATCAAACTCCAATAAAAAAAGTAATACTTTTTACCAAAAAATTTACTTAAAAGTAATACTAGAAATTAAATATAAATCAATACTTTTAAAATATAATGCTTATTAATATATAAATAATAAAATAATTTGTTTTACACTAGTAATTATAAAAAATATAGTATATAAAGGTTTATTTTGTAATACTATATTAAAAATAAAGGTATTAAAAGTAATACTAATTAAGTAAAAAATTATAAAAAATAAATTATAATTTAAAAATAATATCTAATTAATTATCTTTTCTACTGAAATAAAGTTTCTGTAATAATCTAAAACTTAATCTTTCTTGATTTTTCTTTAATTTTAATGTTTTAGCTTTTTTAAAAGATTTTTCAGCTTCTTTAACATTGCCTAAGTTTTTATATAAATTTCCTTTCATTTCCCAAGGAATATATAATGTATTATCTTTATCTATTGCAGTTTCATAGAATTTAAAAGCATAATCCGTTTTTCCCATTGCTTCATAAATTGAAGCTTTTTCAATAATCGCATAAACATAATCTGGTGTTTTATTTAATATTTTATTACAATAATTTAATGCTTTATCATAATCATGTTTATTTTTTGATCTATTAGCTAAATAAATATTAATTTCCTTAGAAAATGAAGAAATAATAATTAAAATCAAAGCAAAACACACAATTCCCATAATATACTCTTTCATAATAAATATTGAATAACATATAGCAATAATCAAAATTATAATAAGTAAAGTATCATACCCTTTCCATCCTTGATATCTATCCATTAAATCACCTTTAAATTAAAAATATTAAATTGTAAACATAATAATTAAAAATGAATCATTATAATAACTATAAACTAATATTTAATAAATTATATAAATTTTATATTAAATATTTTATAATTAAAATAATATTTCAATAAATTAATATTTATATCTAATATTAGTATTACTTAACATATAAAGAAAGAAAAAATAAAGTAATAATTGATTAAAAATTTCAAATAGACAAAATCAATATTTAAATTAAACTAATTTTATAAATATTATAAAAATCAAAGAGTTAAACACTTAACAATTTTTAAGGTATGAAAATGAAAACACTAGCAAAAATAAATAGAAACGAAAAAATACCTACAAATTCATCAATTGATGATATATTAAATGGAGGGCTTGAAAAAGGAATTATTACACAAATATTTGGTCCTCCAGGATCAGGAAAAACAAATATTTCCTTACAATTATCTGTAGAAGTAGCAAAAAAAGGTAAAAAAGTAATATACATTGATACTGAAGGTGGATTATCTATTGATAGAATTCAACAAATAGCTAAAGATTCATTTGAAAAAGTTGCAAATAATATAGTAATTTTAGAACCTACTACTTTTGAAGAACAAGAAGATTATATAATAATTATTGAAACATGGCTAAAGAAAAATAAAGAAGACGTTGATTTACTTATACTTGATTCCGCAGTAGCATTATATAGAGTTGATGAAAGAAAATCATCAAAATTAAATAAAAGTTTAGGAAGACAAATGGGAATACTTGCTAAAATAGCCCGTAAATACAATATTGCAATTTTAATTACAAACCAAATTTATGCTGCATATGCTGATGAAGATAATAAAACTGAAATTAGAGCCGTTGGAGGAACCACATTACAATATTGGAGTAAAGTTATTATACAATTAGAAAGAACTGATATGAAAAGTCAAAGACTTGCAACAATAAAAAGACATAATACTCTTCCTGAAGGAAAAATTGTAAACTTTTTAATTACTGAAGATGGAATAAGATAATATTCCTTCTTTAATACCTATAAAAAAATTACTAATTTTTAATTTAAATTTAATTTATAACTACATAATACTATTTTTAAAATACACAAACAAGAAAAAAACTATTTTAAAAATTACTTAACATTTTAAAAAACTAGAAAAAAATAAAAAAACTTTTAAAACTTTTAAAAAATAATAAAAAAGAATTTAAAAATTAAACAATTAAAATAAGAAAACTAATTTTAAAAATAATAAATATTTGAAAAAAAGAATAATTAAAGTTTATAAGAAGGAATTAACCTCCTTGAACCATAATCAGTTTACCTGTTTTAGGGTCCTTATAAACTTTACCTTGTTCTACATAACCTTGACCAGAACTTTTAGAATTTTGAGGAGTTTCATTTAACTCTTTACCTTGAGTTACTTGAGCAACTTGTTGCATAGCTTGCATAGTTGTTTGTTTTTGTTCTTGAGACATGTCTTTATTAAACACAACATCTTGCATGTTCCAACTTAAAACTAACATGATCATAAATCCTAAAGCTAAAACAAGCATACAATCAACAATGTTAGAAGTTCCAGACATAGGATTTTCATCAGTGTGTGTATGTCTTCTACGACGTCTTCCATATCTAACCATAAACCCACCTAGAATCTATTTTTAAAAAAGTTAAGTACAGAATCAGTTAAAGTATCTAAATTATCAAGATATTGATCATACCATCCACTACGTACTTTAGATATATAATATGCAAGTGCACCTGAACCAATACCTACAACTGTAGTATCAAATGCTACAGTTAATGAATCTGCTAAAGTATTAATATCTCCAGTTTTAAGAGCTGCTAAACCACTACCTAATGGAATTAAAGTTCCCATTAAACCTAAAGTAGGACCAATACGTACAATAATATCAGTTCTTCTAAGTCTTTTACTTACAAGCTCTTCACGTCTTTCAACTAATCTAGTAGCCATAGTTTCTTTAGCATCATAAGATAAATCTTCAGAATCTAAAATTTTAAATAAAATTTTCTTTTGAGATTTATTGATTTTTGCATTTTGAACATGTCCTCTAATTTCTTCAACAGAATTACTTTTATCAATATTTTCAATTAAAGAGTTTATTTCTTTAATAGAAACTTCTTTTCTAGAAGTATATTCTGCAATTAATGAACCTAATGATATTACAACATAAAATGCAAAAATTAATAATAGAACTATAACTGGAATTAAAAGACTTTGAGATATAACATTCAAAAGAGAAGTTAAAAAACTTCCTCCAGGAATATTTACTGCCATTAAATTTTCTCCTATTAATTTTTATATAAAATAATTAAATTTATAAAGAATTTAACTAGAAATCCTCATTTTTACGAGTATACAATGCCCCTAAAATTAATAAAACAATAGCCACTATAATCACATAAATTAAGGATGTAAGAGAAGATATTGTAATTCCACCTAATGATTTTTTCATAACCGCAGTAACATTAGGGATTATGAGTGGTGAAAGTAAAAAATACAATCCTATAAAAAACATGAAATCTCCAAGAATAATTGGATATGGAGTATTTAAAACTTTAATAACAACATCTGCGATGAAATAAGTAATTGTAATAACAGCAACCATTGCTATTGCTACTAACCAACTTAAATTCATCATACTTATTCCAACCATAGGTGTTACTACTAAAATACTTGCAATAATAGCACCAAAACAACATGGACATGGAGCAATAATTGCAATTGCTGCAGGTTTTGAAGTATTTTTACCATGAACTTTAAATTCACGTATTGTAAGAACACCTGCTGCAATCATAATACAAGCCATTATTAAATAAAACCATGTATTAAACCCATAAACTATTGATGTTATTTGAGTAGCAAATGGTTGACATATATAACTAATAACCATTATACCTCCAAAGTATAAAATATCAATTAATGCTAA
The DNA here is from genome assembly GCF_002208625.1 of Methanobrevibacter sp. 87.7. Classification (GTDB taxonomy): domain Archaea; phylum Methanobacteriota; class Methanobacteria; order Methanobacteriales; family Methanobacteriaceae; genus Methanarmilla. The sequence goes on along the minus strand of NZ_MRCT01000034.1, from coordinate 305 downwards.
CCATTTTTTAGGCATATGAGATAAACCAGAAGCTAAACCTACTTTAACTCCAAAAACAAGAACAGCAGCTAAAATACCAAATTGTAATAAAACTGACATCCCATTCATATTTACCACATCAAATAATAATATAATAGACTCAATTGAATAATCAAGATTTTTTATAAAATTTAAAATAATGAGAATTCAACAAAGTTAAAAAATAAATTAAAAAATTTACTTAATAAAAATCCTCTTTAAAAAAGATAAGATTATAAAAATAAATTAAAATTTATTACTTATTATTTATTTTAATACTATAATTT
>NZ_MRCT01000033.1 GCF_002208625.1 Methanobrevibacter sp. 87.7 | reverse complement strand
ATTCTTTACAAAATATTTTGTAAATTTTTATATAAATGAAAAACTTTATATAATTTCAAATATTATTATTAAGATAAATTAATGAATAAATTTAGATTTAATATTTCTTTCTAAATTTAGTATTTTTTTATGATTATGGTTTATATTTTATTTGGGGGATTTAATTAAGTTAATATTTATTTTTAGTTTAATTTTAATTATAATCCTTCTTTAAATTTATATTATGTAAATAATGTGATAAAATGAACGAATTAATAATATGTGAGAAGCCAAAAGCAGCTGAAAAAATTGCAAATGCTATATCTCCTAATGCTAAAAAACATAAATATAATAAAAAAGCTAATTATTGGGAAATTGATGAAGGAGATAAACATATAACTGTTGTATCTGCTGTTGGTCATTTATATTCATTAACTCCTAAAAATTCAAGAGATAATTTGTATTTTGATTTAGAGTGGGCTCCTTTGTACGAAATAGATAAAACTAAAAAGTATACTCGTGATTATGTAAATCTTATCAAAAAATTTTCTAAAAATGTTGATAGTTATATACATGCATGCGATTTTGATATTGAAGGTACTTTAATTGGATATAATGCATTAAAATATGCTTGTGGTAAAAAAGATTTAAAAAATGTTTCTCGTATGAAATTTTCCACATTAACTAAAACAGATATTTTAGATGCATATAATAATAGAATAGATCTTGATGTTCCTCAAGCAGAAAGTGGTATTGCAAGACATATTCTTGATTTTTACTTTGGTGTAAATATATCTAAAACATTAATGCAGGCAGTTAGAAAATCTAAACACAGATATTTAAAATTATCTGCAGGACGTGTTCAAACTCCAACATTATCTATATTAGTAGATAGAGAAAAACAGATTAAAAAATTTGTACCAGAACCATATTGGTTAATTAAAGCAGTTATTAATGATGAAATAGTTGCAGATCATGTTGAAGGTAAAATCTTTGATAAAAAAAGAGCAGAAAATATTTATAAGAATTGTAAAGGTTCTGATGCTACTGTTAAAAGTGTTAAAATTAATAAAACCATTAGAAAACCACCAGTACCTTTTAATTTAGGAGGATTACAATCTGCTGCATATTCTGCATTTGGTTTTTCACCTAAAAAAACACAAACAATTGCTCAAAATTTATATACTGGAGGATACACTTCTTATCCACGTACTTCTTCACAAAAATTACCTAAATCCTTAAATTATAAGAATATTTTAATTCATCTTTCTGCTAATCCAGAATTTAAAAAACATATTGTAGATTTACCTAAAGAATTAAAACCAAGGGAAGGTAAAAAGAAAGATGCAGCTCACCCAGCTATACATCCAACTGGAGTAATTCCAGAAAAATTAGATAAAGATGAAAGAAAAGTTTATGAACTTATTGTTTATAGATTTATAAGTGTTTTTTCTGAAGATTCAGAACTTGAAACAATGAAAGTTAATCTTAATATTGCAAAAGAAGAATTTGAATTTAAAAGAAAACGTGTATCTAAAATGGGATGGTTAGCTCATTATCCATTTAAAAAAGTTGAAGCAGATAGTTTCCCAGATCTTAAAAAAGGAGATCTTGTAAGAATTAAGGATATTACTTCTGAAGAAAAAGAGACTAAACCTCCTGCAAGATATAATGAAGCTTCTCTTATTAAAGAATTAGAAAAAAGAGAGCTTGGAACTAAAGCAACTAGAGCAGATATTATTGCAAAACTTTATGATAGAAAATATATATCTGGTAAAAAAATTGAAGTTAATCAATTAGGGGAAAATATGATTGATACACTTCAAGAGTATTGTAAAGATATTATTAGTGAAGAATTAACTCGTAATTTTGAAAAAGATCTTGAAAAAATTCAAGAAAACAAAAGAACTAAAGAAGAAGTAGTAGATAATGCTCATAAAGAAGTTGTTGAGATTATTAAGGATATTCATAAAAATGAGGATGAGATTGGTTCAAAACTTTATTCTGCATATATGAAAAGTCAAATTGTAGGTAAATGTGCATGTGGTGGAGATTTAATTAAAAGATATTCTCCTAAAACTAAAGCTCATTTTGTTGGATGTTCTAATTATCCTGATTGTAAAGTTATTTATAATTTACCTAAAGGAGCTAATTTCCTTAAACAAAAATGTCCTAAATGTGGACTTCCTATAATTTCATTTGGAAAACCACGTCAACATGCTTGTCTTGATCCTAATTGTGGTAAAGAAAATGTTAAAAAACAAAAACCATTAGAAATTGTTGGAAAATGTCCTGATTGTGGTAAGGATTTAGTAAAACGAAATGGAAGATATGGTGAATTTATTGGTTGTAGAGGATTTCCTAAATGTAGATTCACATGTTCTGTTGATGATTTAGAAAAAATTTTAAATAAATCTACAGAATCAGATAAAGCAAAAAATTAATTTAATTTTTTTGTTTTATTTATTTACTTGATTTTTTTAGTTTTTTGTTAAGTTTTAGGTTTTATTACTTGATTTTTAATTTTTTAGTTAAATTTCAGGTTTTATTAAATTTATAAAATTAATTTTATTTTTTTTTTTTATTAATTTAATTATGAAACTATAAACATTTTTTATTTTAATTTAAATTTTATATTCTATTTTTTCTTAATTTAATTTATTATATTTTTATTTTATAAATTTCTAATTTTATTCTATTGTTTTAAAATTTAAGCTGTTTATATCCTTATTTTTATTTATATTAAAATTTATATATTTCTTTAAATATATAAAATATTAATTATATTATTAAAATTTATTTTTTGAGGGTTGAATGTGGTAAAATGTCCTAATTGTGGTAAAGAAATTACTAATGGGAAATTTTGTGGTAATTGTGGAACCCCTATTCCTGAAGCAAGTATTAATTCTATTAATGATAATTTATCAAATAATGAGAATAATTCTGAATTTTGTGGTAATTGTGGTGCTAAACTTAAACCAGGTGCAAAATTTTGTCCATCATGTGGTTCTCCAGTAGTTGGTTCTTTAAATCAAGATTTATCAAATACTAATTCTTTTGATAATATAAATTATTCTTTTGGAGATACTGATTCTAATATAAATAATAATTTGAATAATGGGTTTGATATTAATAATTCTAAATTTGATGTTAATAATACTACTAATCCTAATTTAAATAAATTTGATACTACTAATAATGTTCATAGTGGATTTGATACTAATACTCCAAATGTTTCTAATAAAAGTTTAACTCTTGCATTAATATTGTCTTTTTTTATTCCTGGTACAGGGTTTATGTATTTAGGAAAATTTAAAAAAGGATTTGTTATTTTAATTATATGTGCATTATTTTCAGTTACAATATTTAATCCATTAGGTGCTTTTATCTGGTTTATTTGTTATGCTTATAATTTATATGGTGTTTATAAATATTATAATGAAAATTTCACATATTTTTGTTTTATAAGCTGTTTATAAATATTATAATGAATTTTTAAATAATTTTACTTATAGATTATAAATTTTTTATTATATTTTTAAATTATAACTTTTTAATAATATCCTATTTTTTTTATATAATGTTTATTTTGATTTTATTTTTTTAACTTAAAATTTTACATATTAAATTTTTTTCTATTTATTATTAATAATACAAATATTTAAAAACTTTAAAACTAATATTATTAGTGAATAGTATTTAAATTTCAATTGATATTCTTACTAAAATAATTAAATTATTTTTTATTAACTTAATTTTTCTTATAAAGTTTCTAACTTTATTATTGATTTAGTTTATTATATGAATTTAAATTCTATTTATGTTTTAAATTATGTATATATCATTTTTAACAATGATTTTTTAAAAGAAAGTTAATCAGAGGATTTTATGAATAATAAGACAAAGACTATAATTAAGTCTGTAGTAATCATCCTCATACTCCTTGCTGTAGTTTTTGCATTAAGAGCACCTGCAGCTGATTTAAATGGTATACCTTCTGAAATGAAAGGGGAGTATGTTGACTCTTCTGGTCTTCCTTACTTTAGTGAGATGGATTCTTATTATAACTTAAGGATGACTCAGGATTATATTGATCATGGTTACTATGGAGATACTATGGTGAATAATAGTCAATGGGATAATCATAGGTATTCTCCTAATGGTATGAATACTACATATACTCCAGGAATTGGGGTTACTACTTCTATATTGTATGATTTATTCAATGTATTTGGTCATCACGATGTGAAAGAAGTGGCATTCTGGGCTGGAGCAATTATTGCATGTTTAGCTGTTATTCCTGCATATATTTTTGTGAGAAGAATTACTAATGATTATGGAGCAATTGCTGCATCATTACTTATTGCATTATCTCCAAATTATTTCTCACATACATTCCCAGGATTTTTCGATACAGATATGTTTATTTTCATATTCCCACTATTTATTGTTCTGTTCTTTGTTGAGTGTATTAAGACAGATAATAATAAGTTAAAAGCATTGTATGCTATTCTTTCAGTAGTATGTATTGCTTTATTTGCTAAATGTTGGGATGGTTACATATTTTACCTTGGTATGTTAGCTATATTTGTAATTGTTTACTTAATTGCTAATCTTTATTTCTCATTACGTAATTCTGATGATAAAATTACTTTATCTGATAGAATTAAAAGTTTTTTCACTCAAAAAGAAGTATTGTCCGTTATTGGCCTTGTAGTGTTACTATTTGTAGCATTATTAATTGTTGATGGTGCTGGGGTTCTTGGAATCTTCAATAATATTATGGGTGGATTTGCACTTCAAGCTACTGGATCTGCTAGTGGATTCCCTAATGTAATGATATCTGTTGCAGAGCTTCAAGTTCCTGCTTTAACTGCTGGTGGAGTTACTGGTGTATTCTTAGCAAATACTGGTGCTGTTATAAATGGTATTGGTGGAATTGTATGTTTTTTTGCTGCATTAGTTGTACTTTACACATACATTTCTAGATTTATGAAATTAAGGAAAACAGGTGTTAAAAGAACATCTTCTGGTAAATTACCTAAAGCATTAAGAGAATCAACTTCTATTAAATCTGAGAAAAAAAGATTTTCATTCTCACTTAAAGATATTGCTGACTTTGGTTCAAATGATGAAATTATTAAATCAAGAAGAGAGAATTTACTTTACTTAACTTTATTTATTGTATGGGTAATCTCTGCATGTGCTGCTGTAACTCAAGGTACTAGGTTTATTACTTTATTAATTTTACCATTTGGTTTACTTACTGGTATATTTGTTGGATATGCTGCTGACTATATTAAATCTAAAAGAATTGATGATAAAAGACTTGTTGCTATTATTATTATTGCAGCAATCCTTGCAGGTTATCCAATTGCAGCACAAATAAATAGGCCAGCAGGTATTATATTTATTGTTGTTGTTGCAATTATTGCATCAGTATTATATGATACTAAAAAGCCACTTGTCTATAAAGATATTCCATATAAAAAATATCTTGCAATATTCTGTATATTCTTAGCAATTGTATCACCAACAGTAGCTTGTGCTTACCAAACATCTAATTCAGTTGTTCCTGGTACTAGTGATGCAATGTGGAATGCAATGGATTGGGTTAAATCAAATGAACCAAACAATACTGTAATGGCATCTTGGTGGGATTTCGGTTACTTATTTGAAATTGCTTCTGACAGACAAGCAATGTTTGATGGTGGTATGCAAGGTACAGAAGGTAGGGCCTACTGGATGGGAGAAGCGATGACGACAGATAATTTAGATTTATCTGCTGGTATCTTTAGAATGCTTGGAACATCTGGTTATGATCCAACTAATGAAGTATTGAGTAAGTATACTCATAATAATAATGGTACTTCTGTTGAAATACTTAATAAAATATTACCACAATCTAAATCAGATGCTAAAAACACATTAACTGGTCAATATCATGTATCTTCTACTGATGCAGATAAAATATTATCATACACTCACCCAGATAATCCAAGACCAGTAATATTTGTTGCAAGTTCAGATATGTTACAAAAAGCAGGTTGGTGGACATATTTCGGTAATTGGAAATTTGATAACAGTACTCCAGATAGTTACACATATTATCCATCTACTAATGAGACTAAAATTATGCCAGGTCAAACTGGTGAAGTTTCAGTACTTAATGATAATGGATTAAATATTACTGCAGTTATTTCAAGAGGTAAAGAAAATAATACCACTACTGCTCATGTTGAAACTAAATTCACTAATAACAATACTACTGCAAATATAAATGGTTCAGATTATAACCCATTAATGGCTAGTAAATTATTTGTTGTTGAAGATAACTATCTTGTTAAAAACGAATCTATTAAAGGATGTGAAGAAGGTAATTATACTTTATATGTACTCGGATACAATAATACTTATTCCGCAGTTGTATTTAATAATGAATTAACTAATTCAATGTTTACTAGATTATATCTCTTTGGAGGTAATGGACAAGATATATTTACTCAAGTTCATATGGAAAATGGAGTATCCTTGTGGAGAGTAAACTTTAATAACACTGTTGCTGGTGGAGGTAGTGGTTCAAATACTGCTGCTATAAATCTAACATCTGGCGGCTCTAGTTCTGAGTCAAATATGTCAAGAAGTTAAGGTTTTCTAAATCTTAACTTTTTATTTTATTTTTTTAGCTATTTTTCTTCTTGTTTTTTATCTATTTTTTGTTGTTTTTTTGGTTTTCATATTTTTTTAGCTATTTTTTTCTTAAGTAAAATTATTTAATTTTAATATTTTTTTCTTGAATTTTTTTATAAAATTAGATTAATTATTTTTTTTATAAAATAATTTATATAATAAAAATTTTAAAAATTATAGTTTAATATATAAGTTTTATATATTCAGAAATAGAAAATATTATTATTATATTTATTATGGTGAATTATTTTTTTATTTAGGATTTAATTCTTTTTACTTATTTTAAATCCATATATTTTTTAAAAAAAAGTAATTTGCTTATTATTTTATTTAATTATAATTATTATTTTTACGGTGTAGTTATGAGTGGTATTGAGGAAAAAATTAAAGCTATTGAGGATGAAATTCATAATACTCAGTATAACAAAGCTACTTCTCACCATATAGGTAAATTAAAAGCTAAAATTGCAAGACTTAAAGAAGAGGAAATCAAAAGAAGTAGTTCTGGAAATAAAGGTCAAGGATTTTATGTTAAAAAATCTGGAGATGCTACTGCTGTACTTGTTGGTTTTCCATCTGTAGGTAAATCTACTTTGCTTAATGAATTAACTAATGCAGAAAGTAAAGTTGGGGCTTATCAATTTACAACTTTAGATATTATTCCAGGAATTATGGAGTATAATAATGCTCAAATTCAAATTTTTGATGTTCCAGGAATTATTACAGGTGCATCTGGAGGTAAAGGTAGAGGTAAAGAAATTTTATCTGTTGCAAGAGATGCTGATTTAATTATTGTTGTACTTGATGTATTAAATCCACAACATTTAAAAATTATTTTACATGAACTTCATGATATTGGTGTAAGACCAAATCAACATAAACCTGATGTAAAGGTTAAAAAAACAGGTAGGGGTGGAGTTAAAGTATCTTCTACTATTCCTTTAACTAAACTTGATGAACCTACAATAAGATCCATTTTAAATGAGTATAATATTCATAATGCTAGTGTTTTATTTAGAGAAGATATTGATATGGATCAATTTATTGATGTTTTAGATGGAAATAAATCTTATGTTCCAATGATAATTCTCATGAATAAAACAGATTTAGTTGATGAAAATTATTTAAATCAATTAAGAGAAACAATGCCTGAGTTTATACCAATTTCTGCAGATAAAAAAATGAATATGGAATATCTTAAAGAGACTATCTTTAATGAATTAGGTCTTATTAGAGTTTATCTTAAACCTCAAGGAAGACATGCTGATATGAATGATCCATTGATTATTAAAAAAGGAACTACAGTAATTGAAGCATGTGGTAAATTACATAGGGAATTTGTTAGAAACTTTAGGCATGCTAAAGTTTGGGGAACTTCTGTTAAATTCCCTGGTCAAAAAGTAGGACCTGACCATGTACTTGAAGATGAAGATATTTTAAGAGTTATTCTTAAGAAATAATTCTTAAATATTTTTTATTATAAAATCAAATTTAATGTGATTTTATGAGTTGTTTAACAATTTTTATTAGTGGAACTCCATGTACTGGTAAAACAACTGTTTCTCAAGCATTATATAATAAGTTAAATCTTGAAAATTATGTAAAACTTATTCATGTTAATGATTTAGTTGATTATGATAATAATCTTGTTTTAGGTTTCGATAATAAAAAAGATTATAAAGAAATAGATCTTGATTTACTTGATAAAAATTTTAATAAAGAAAGAGATTTATTTTTAAATGAGAAAACAAGTAAATCTAAAATTCTTATATTTGAAGGACATTTAACACATTTTTGTTCTAATCCAAGTAAAGTAATTATTTTAAGAGTTCATCCAAATGTCTTAAAAGATAGATTGAGTAAAAGAAATTATAAAGATTCTAAAATTTATGAAAATCTTGAATCAGAAGCTTTAGATGTTTGTGGTGCAGAGTCATATGAATATCATCCAGATAATACATATGAAATTGATGTTACAAATCTAAGTATTGATGAAATAGTTGATAAACTAATTGATATTATTAATGGTGGAGAAGCTTCTCCAGTTGGTTCTATTAATTTTATGGATTGGATTTTAAATCATTAATAATTTATTAGCTATTTATTTTTTTTATTCTAAAATTTTTTATTTAATTTTTTCAAAAATTCTTTTTCTAAAAATATACTATATAAGGTAACATTTATATTAATAAAAAACATATATTAAATTGGAATTTTTTAATGAATAATATTTCTTCTATTTAGTAAAGTTTTTTATATATAAAAAACATACTGATTTTAATATATTCTTTTTGTATTATGATAATAATATCTTTTAGAATTTTATTTATTTTTTATATATTTATTATATTATTCCAGAAAGTTCATATTCTACAAGAATTTATATATCATATCAAGAGGGATATAGTGAGTAGAGGAAACAGGCCTAAGTGGATTCTAGATATAGCTAATGAAAGAATTAATATTCTATTTAACTTAGCTGAAGAGGAATTTTTCTCTCATCAAGAAAGATCTAATCGCTATGTTGAGTTAGCATTGAAGATTTCTACTAAATATAATATTAAAATTCCTGAAAAATGGAATAGAAGATATTGTAAAAAATGTCATAAGTTCCTTTATCCTGGTCAAAACTGTTCCGTCCGGCTAATTAACAGTAAAGTTAATATTAAATGTGAAGAGTGTGGCCATATTATTAAAATTCCTTATTTAAAGGAGAAAAAATCTAAAAGGAGAGCTAAAATTGACTCATACATTAACAAAAAAAGAAATAATGAATCAAGCTTCTTCAGCTTTAACAATTAATATTGGTAAATCTGGTGTTAATGATAATGTTATTGAAGAGATTAAACGCCAATTAAAATCAAATGAAATTGTTAGGCTTAAATTTGCTAAATCTATAGCAAAAAATAAAGATGATTATATAAGCAACATTGTTAGTAAGACAAAATCTAATTTAATAGATGTTAGAGGTCATGTTGCAATTATTTACAAGAAAAAGTCTTAATACTCATTTTGAGTTACAAACTTATCATTGGCTTTTTTATGCTGAATTTAAGTTTAATTTGAGGATCATATTAAGAATTTATCTATTAAAATATTGTATTTAAAAATATTGAAATATATGGAGAATTAATATGAGTACTGTATATGATGTACCTGCAGATGTTTTAATTAGTCATCTTGCAGAAGAATTTAAAAATAACAATGATAAAATACAATCACCAGCATGGACTAATCTCGTAAAAACTGGTGTTCACAAAGAAAGGAAACCAACAAATGCTGACTGGTGGTATGTTAGATGTGCTGCTATTTTAAGAAAAGTATATATAACTGGTCCTGTAGGTGTTAGAAGTTTAAGGAATATGTACGGTGGTAAAAAAGACCGTGGAGTATCTCCAGAAGCTTTTAGACCAGGTAGTGGTTCTATCGTTAGAGGAGCTCTTCATCAATTAGAAGATGCAGGTTTCGTTGAAAAAGTTGACGGTGGAAGGGTTGTAACTCCTGAAGGTCAATCTTTCTTAGATAAAACCTCAACTGAATTAATTAAAGATATCCCAGGACTTGAAAAATATTAAATTTATTTTATTAAAAAAGATATGGAGATTTGTATATGAGTGAATTAGATGATATTCGTCGTAAAAAATTAGAGCAATTACAAAAACAACAAGCTATGGCTGCAAATCAACAAGTTCAACAGCAACAACAACAAATGCAGCAAGCTCAACAACAACAAGAATTACAAGCTCAACTTAATCAAGCGATGAAACAGATTATGACTCCTGAAGCTCGAAGCAGATTAGCCAATCTTAAATTAACTAAACCTGATTTAGTTCAAAGAATTGAAATTCAATTAATCCAATCTGCTCAAGCTGGAAGTTTAAGAGGAAAAATTACTGATGAACAATTAAAAGTTCTTTTAAAACAATTATCTGGTCAAAAAAGAGAAATTCACATAACTAGGAAATAGAGTAATTTTTATGAAAGCTTGTGTGTTATATAGTGGTGGAAAAGATAGTTCTCTCATGGCCGTAATTCTTAAAAGATTAGGCTTTGATGTAGAAGTATGTACTGCAAATTTTGGAGTCTATGATTCATTTATTCCTGCGCAGAAATCTGCTAAAGCTCTTGGTATTAAACATCGTGTTTTAAATCTTGACAAAGAGATTTTAAATAAAGGTGTTGAAATGATTATGGAAGATGGATTTCCTAATGATGGAATTAAATATATCCATAAACAAGTTGTTGAAGCAGCTGCTTCAGAGTATCCAGTCGTTGCTGATGGAACTCGTAGGGATGATAAAACTCCTAAACTTAATCGTGATCAAATTCAAAGTTTAGAAGATAGAAAAAATGTTCAATACATTAATTTAGACAGTTTTGGATATAAAACTATTAAATTATTAGTTTCTTCTCTTTTTGAAGTTAAAAAAGAAAGAAGTAATAAAGATAACAGTTCTGATTTTGAAGTAGAAATTAGAATTTTAATAGATGAACTTGGAGGAAATTCAAGTGAAATCTTTCCAGAACACTATCAAACTAATGTAGTTGGATATAAAAATGATAAAGTATAGGATTTTATTTGAAACTTTAGATATAAAATTTAAGGGTTTTATCCATATCCCTTAGTAATAAATAATAATTATATATATGGTGAGAAAATGAGTAGAAATAAACCATTAGCTAAAAAATTAAGAATGGCTAAAGCAAACAAACAAAACAGAAGAATTCCTATTTGGGCTTATGCTAAAACTAATCGTAAATTACAATACAGACCTAAGCCTAGACATTGGAGAAGAAATAATCTTAAATTATAGTGGTGTTTAATATGGCAGAAGATTTAGAAAGAGTTTATACTATACCTCTTCGTAACGTTAAAAACGTTAAAAGGACAATTAGGGCTCCTAGGGCTATTAGAGAAGTTAGAAACTTTTTAATGAAACATATGAAAGTTGAAGATGTAGTTATCGATTCTTCTATTAATGAAAAAATTTGGGAAAGAGGAATTCAAAAAATCCCTTCTAAAGTTAAAGTTAAAGCTACACTTGTAGAAGAAGACGATGAAAGATATGTTGAAGCAGTTCTTGCTGAATAGATATCTAAATTAAATCTTTATTTTTATTATTTTTCATTATCTATTTGATAAGGTAAAATAAAATGTTAAAAAGAATTAATCTTACAGGAAATCCAAATTTAGGTGTATATATAACTGTAACAAATGATGTAGCAATTGTACCTCCTAATTTATTAGATTCTAAACTTGAAATATTAGAAGAAGCTTTAGATGTTAATGTAATTAAATGTTCAATTGCAGGTTCTAACTTAGCTGGAGCTTTAATGGTTGGAAATTCTAATGGTTTTGTAGTTTCCCCTCAAATATATGATAGGGAATTAGCTAAATTAAAAGAAGAAGGTATTGAAAATATTGTTCCATTACCAGATAAATGTACAGCTGTAGGTAATATTCTTGCTGCAAATGATAATGGTGCTATTATTAGTCCTGAAGTTTCTGATAAAGCAGTTAGTGTTGCTGAAGATGCTTTAGGTGTTGATATTGTTAAAGCACAAATTGCAGGTTATGATATTGTAGGATCTTCTTTAGCTGTTACAAACAAAGGATTTCTTATACATAAAGATTCATCTCCAGAAGATATTAACTTAGCCCAAGATGTATTTGGTGTAGAAGGTAATATAGGTACTGTAAACAGAGGAATTGCTCTTGTTGGAGCATGTTCTATATCTAATTCTAATGGAGTTATTGTTGGTGAAGATACCACTGGTCCAGAAATGGCTAGAATAGAAGAATCTTTAGGATTTTTAGATTCATTCTAATTATATCAAAATGAGGGATTATAATGCAAACTAAAATTTACAGAGTTAAAGGTAAATTCGTTATGGGTTCAGATGTCCAAGTATTTACTAAGGAACTTAAATCATTTAATGAAGAACAAATTTATGAAAAAATTTACTCCTTATTTGGAAGTAAACATGGAATTAATAGAAATCAAATTTCAATTGATGAAATAAAAGAAATCAGTGCTGATGAAGTAATTGATCCAATAGTTAAAAGTCTTATATAAACTTAAAGGTGTTATATATGGATGATCAGCAAAAATTACAACAAATGATTAGTCAACTTAATGCTTATAAAAATCAAGCTGAAGCTTTACAAAATCAAGTACAAGCTCTTCAAACTTCTATGGCAGAGCTTGATGTTTTGAAAAAAACAATTGAAGATTTACAAGGTAAAGACTCAGTTGAATCATTAGTTCCTGTTGGTGCAGGAGCTTTTATGAAAGCTGAAATTAAAGATACATCAAATGTTGTTATGAGTATTGGTTCAGGTATTGCTGTAAAACAAAACGTTGAAGAAGCTAAAAAAACTGTCGATTCTCAAAAAGAAGAATTAAAAGATAGTTTAGATAAAACTTTGAAAAGTTTACAAGAAGTTACTGATGTTATTGCACAACTTTCACCAGCAGCTGAAAAACTTATGGCAAATCTTCAAGCTGATGGTCAAGTATCTAATTAGATATTTTTCTTTTATTTTTTTCTATTTTTTTCATTTTTTTAGTTTAATTTTATCTATTTTTTGTATTATTTTTTTTATTATAGTGTTTTTTTCTGTTTTTAGTGTTTTTTTTATTTTTATTTATGGTTTTTAATTTTTGTTAAAATATTTTATATTATTAAATTT
>NZ_MRCT01000032.1 GCF_002208625.1 Methanobrevibacter sp. 87.7 | reverse complement strand
GAAGCTAAAGTTGCTACAGCAACAGGACTTTCTGGGTCTCCTGCAATGTAATCACCAGTAACAATAGGCCATCCATCTGCAGGTGATTTTTTATCAGCCATCTATAAAACCCCCAATTTGATTAATACAGGAATCATTGCAATAATAATAAATACTGCAATTAAGAATCCATAAACTACGTTAGTTATAGTACCAGCAGTAATATAGTTTCCTTCTCTGTTAGGATAAGCACCTAAAGGAGCACTATATGGATCTAAGGATTCAACTAATTCATCAGCATCAGCTTCTAACTGATCGATAGCATTGTTGATATCATCCATATTTAAGATAACTAAACTTCCACTTCCAGCACCAATAATACCTGAAACAGGATCTAAAGTAAGACTCATTTCAGGAACAACATTTACAAAAGGTAACATTTCTGCCATAATTAGTGCCTCCTATAATTCTACTTTTGGCCATAATCCAGACCATTTTACAGATGCAGCAGCTTCATAAGATGCTTTCATAAAGCTTCTAAATGAAATTAACCATCCGATTAATCCGACAATAACAACAAGTAACCATGCTGAGTGACCTGCAGGAATAGTACAAATACCTACAACAATCATAGATAAAAATGCACATGAAACAGCACATTTTAAAGTTCTTACTTGATATTCATTAGGTCCTAAACATGCATTATATGGGTGTTGAATAGCCATAGTGTTTAAGATGAAAAGTAAAGCAATAAAACCAGTTGCAACAACAGATTTTAAAATTACTAATAAATCTAAACTTCCACCAGCAATAGCAACAGAAAATGCAACAATAGATAAAGCAGCAGCACCAACAAGTTCAGTGGTACAACCTACCATAATAGGGATTTTCATACCAATAATTTTAGTTGCAATTACTGCAATAATACAACCTAATATTAAACCAATAATTAAAGCAAATACAGGTCCTAAGAATACAATATTACCTACCATAGGTACAATAGCTAAACCAGTTAAAGCAGCAATAACACCAGCACCAAGAGATAAATATCCAATAGATGGTACACCAGTACCAAGACCATATTGAGCTACTCTACGAATAGCATCTGATCCCCATACTATAGCACAAACTCCACCTAAAGCTGCAAATAAAGGTCCAACAGTAGGGTTAACAGTACCTAACCAGATGAGAATTAATCCACCAACAATACCTAAGCATAATAATTTTTTTGAACTTACAGCTTGTTCTTCATCAGCCATTTTAGATACCTCCACAAAGTAATACAATAACAATAGCAATTACTAATGAAGCTATTAAACTACAGAGTGCTCCTCTACCAATTCTTTTGAATTTAGGATCCATCATACCTTCGATGGTACCTCCAATATTATAAGAAGCAAGTACAGAGTTAATAAAGAATAAACCAGTTGCACAAATTGCAGCTAATGCAATACATAACGGAGTGTTAGTACCGAATATTGGTGAGGTTGAAGCAATAGATTGAATAGCATAAAATGCAATTCCTCCACCAACACCACCTAAAAGGGATCCGATAATACCACTTACATATGCAACAGTAGGAACTCCGTGACCTTCAGTACCTGGAGTTTTATAAGCTTCTTGATCAAAACCAGTTATAAGATCTTTTTGAGTTTTTGCAGATACAGGAACAATACCTACACCATATACATAGATGAAGTTTGCAAATAACATGGTAATACCCATCATTAACATTGCACCAATTCCACCTGCAATAATAATCATGACTAAACTAGCTCCTTCCATTGAAGCAGCAGTAATAAGACCAGTTAAACCAGCACCAGCAGCTAACATAGCAGTACCAGTACCTACACCAGTAGCAGTAGCCATAGCAGCAGGAGCTCCACCTACAGGAATAAAGTGTACACCTGCACCCATACAGATTCCAGCAATAACAATTAATATAATTAATAAAATTAAATCCATGATGAAACCTCCTTAGTCATCCTCATATGGGCCGAATTTATTTCTTGCAAATACTTCAATTTTGTAATTTAAGTAAATTAAAATAAGAACAATAATAATACCGACAACTTGTCCACCAACAGTTCCGAAAACAACAGTAATCCAGAAACTAATAAATACAACTAAACCAAAACAGAAACCAGTAATTGGTCCACCATATTTAGAACAGAAGTTTACTACATCAATAGAGTTTTTAGCACCAACAGATTCTTTGGTAACAATATCCCCTTGAATAGCAACAGAAGTACCTGCTCCGTAAGGGAATTTTTGATATTCACTTTCAGCTCCATAGTAAACATCACCAGTAGAAGAACCAATTGCACCTACAGTAATACCCCAAAGTACAGCTAAAATAGGTAATGGGAATGTGTGTAACGGTGTTCCTTGAATTGGAACTATCATTAAATAAGACATACCTACAATACAAAAAGTAGCAATAAATCCATGAGCTGCAATAGGGCCTAAACATTCATTTAGGGCATCCATAAACAAAGGTTGTTCAAATTGAGATTGACCTACAATACGTCCTACATGAGAAGTAATTGTATAAATAGTATGAACAAATGCAGCAACTACAGAACCTATAGCAATTGCGACAATAGGTAAAACATTTAAATATGACATAAATACGAAAGCAACAGCACCAGCAACACCACACCATACTCCGTATGCTACAGGTTCACCAGAAACTGCCTTATTTATAATTCTGTGTAAATGTCCCATTTGAGGAGCTAACTGAACTTGTGAGTTAGGGTTACTTTCAGATCCTACATCAGACTCTAAATCTTCTGCAGCACCACCGATAGTTGCAGCAGCACCCATCAATGCGACAACACCTAATGTTATAGGGTCCATATTTCTTTTCCTCCTTAGTTTTTATTAAATTGATAATTTAATAAACATGAATAAATGATTTTATATTTTAATTGTCAAATCAAACAATATTGAATAATATTTAATCAATACTAATTTTCTAAGAATAAACTATACTCTTAAAACATCAATTTAGACTAATGTATAATAATTTTTAAAACTTTATATAAAAACTTTCCTAATTATTTTTTAGCTTTACTTAAAAATTCAGAATAAAAAATTAATTAAATTTTAATCTGACAAAAAAATAAAAAAATAGGTGTTAATACACCTATTTAGCAGGAATAATTAAAGATCTTTCACCAGCAGGTTCGAATTCTCTTAATGCACCTTTAGCAATTTCATTACGAGGAGCAGAGAAGTCAAATACTAAGTTTTTATCTGCAAATGCGATTTTAATTAATGGGTTGTATGTGAAAGCATCTCCACGAGCTGCGTGAGGAGCTTGTGCAATACCAGCATATTCACCTTGGTGACCTACGTTCATTGCGTAGTTAGGATAGTTAGGTCCTCTCATTTCAAGAGGTAAACCTTCATCATTTCTGAAGGAGAATGTGTTAGCAGCACCACATTGATCTTGTAAATCGTAACCGTAGAAACCTAATCTGGAATGTTGTTCTTTGTGTAAGTATTGAGATAAGTACCATGCACTTAAACCAGTTTGAGCATTTCCAGTAGCAAATGCAGTTGAAATACCTGCAGCAGCTGCAGTAACAGCAGCTCTTTGAGATCCACCGAATTGAGTTTCAAGTAATGCAGGGAATTTTTCGTATTGTTCTAATCCGTAGAAAGTAACTTCAGAACCAACATCAAGAACAGTGTCCATGTTGTTAGGTGCTTCAGTTAATCCGTATTTATCTTCTACATAATCTTTACCATAGTAAGCAAAGTCATCAAGAACATTATCAGTATATGCTGCAGTAGCATATTGAGTAAATCCTACACCACCAGACATGTATGAACCTAACCATACTTGATCGTATAAAGCTGCACCAGCAGCAACAACATCTAAGGATATTTTTACAGGATCATCAGGGTTGACTCTAGAAGATTGTACAATATCTGCCATGTAACCGAAAGGAATTCCTCCAGGTTCGTTAGCAGCTCTTGCTCTTCTTTGTGGTAATGGAGTACCCATTTGAATAACTTCTGCGTGTTTGGATGCATATGCGAAATCTCCAGTTGCACCTTCACCAGCACATTGGTTGTATGCAGAAATCATAGACATACCAATTTGCATAGCAGACCATCTAGAGGTTACACCTCCATCACAAACTCTTCCTACAACAGAAGGAATTCTTACAGTTTGCCAAATTTTATCTCCAACTTCAGCTTTTAAAGCTGCAGCTTGTTCTTCTGGGAACTCTTTATTAATATCTAAAACGTAACATTTATCAATTTCATCTGCTAATTCATCATCACCAGTGAAAACTTTTACGTAAGAATCAACTGCTAAGTATGGGTTAATTTCTACCATATGTTCTTGTACAACAGCTCCACCAGGCATAGCGTGGTTTACTGTTTCTAAGTAACGAGTAATGGTTTCAGGAGTTACTTCCATACCTAATCTTCTTTCAAGAACGTTGTGTGCAGTGTTTAATCCTACAATTACAGTTCTTCTAATATCATCCCACATTTGTTGGATAGCAGCGTTGTTGACGAAGTGTAAATCATCTCCTTCAACAAAGGTATCAGTACCAGAAAGTTGGTAAGGCATTAAAGTCCTTTGTCCTAATGGACTTCCAACATCAGGGTTAAATTGAGGAATACCTCTTTTTTTAGCTATTTCTTTACCTGCTTCATAAAATTCAGTTTTCCTTTCAGATTGTCTCCAACCACCTAAGTTATAGAAAGTAGTGGTTTTATCTTCTGGGGATTCTTTGAATTTTTTATTTAATGCATCAATAAACTTTTTATCAGCCATAACATAACCTCCCCTCTATTCAGGGTTGTATCCTCCTTTGGATCTTGTGATGTGTATTTTGTGTAATACTTCTACAGCATCTTTATCGTCTTTGTAAGCATCACCATCTACTCTATAAATAGTAGTGATTTCTTTTAATTTGTCTTCATCTAATGGTTCACCTAAATCTACAGGTTCATCTAATGGGATACCAATTTGATTTTTAACCATTTCAACGTGACCAGTTTCTTTGTTCATAAGTTGTCTTCTTAACATATCGAACATGATACCGTCTTCGTCTAATCTTAAGGAGTGACCGTGTACAGATTTACCTCTGATTCCAGTTCTTGCTGGGTCAAAGTATTCTGTTTCTAATAATTCTTTGGAGAATTTTTCAAGATCTCTTTCCCTTGCTTCAATAACTTGTCTTCCAGATAAAGTACCAGTATCTACTCCTCTGTATCTGTTTAAGTAAGCTCTTGCTCTTACATAAGGTTGAGCTGGAGCGAAGTACATTGAATCAGCAAATTGGATATATCTTACTCTGTCTCCTGCTTTTGCACCATCAATAGGTGTTACTAATTCTCTTACAATGTCATCAGGCTCATCCATTTCATCTAAAGGAGGGTGAACTGATTTATATTCTTCACCTGGAGCTCTGTGACCTAATATTTTTACTACATCTTCATCAGAAATTTCTCGTAATTTTTCTAATTTTTCATTTGGATCAGAAAAATGTCTTCTGTTTTGAGAAACTTTTGAAGTTCCTGGATAATATTGTGCCATAATCATGCATCTCCTAATGCTAATTTAACTTTTCTAATAATTTCATCTAATTGTTCCTGAGAGACTGTTTGCCCTCTAATTACATCAGTAATAATATTAACGATTGTTCCTTTTGTTTTAACCTCATCAGACATAACTTGTGATGTTTTTACTCCGATTTTTGCAAAATCCTCAAAATCAACAGGATATTCACAAATGATAACACAAGGTTTATCAATATTTCTTAATATTAACCTAGCTTTATAAATAATGTGATTTCTTACTCCACCTAAATGAACTACAACAAGTTTATACTGGTTTAATTGTTCAATCTCTTTTGGAGTTAAACCCATTAAACTAGAAGCACCTACTCCTGGTGCATCACCAGGTACACCAGCACCAGCATTTAAAATCATAGTACTAGTAAGTAAATTTGCTTCACGTAATGCAAATGTAATTTCACATACAGGTTTAGTAATATGTCTACGACCTGGAGACATTGCTACAGCAATAACATCACTTCCACATTTAGCAAAAGTTCCTCTTTGAGCAATACCTCCTCCTTCACCAAGACCCATTGTTTCTCGGCAATCGACAACATGTGTAGAACGTCCAATCATATTATCTATTCCACTTTATCATAATCAATAAAATCAACACTGTCAGCAAACTGTTTGTTATTATCAGTTAAACCAATTAATTCATCTGGAAGATTATTTTCACCAGTTCCATACTTAATAGCATCACTAACTGTTTTATGTCTTCTAATGTACTCACTTCTTGATGTATTAATATCATATCCAAATTTAAGATTTTCATCACAAATTTTTTCAATTTCATCAAGAGCAGCTTCACTTGAAAGTTCAACTAATATACGACCAGTACGAACTTTAAGTTCTATTGGTTTACCACAAACAGTAATATTTCTTCTTTCTTTATATTGTGGAAGAAGGTCAGGATCATCTGGGGGAAGTCTTGGACCATGAATTACTGCCCTTTTTACATCATCTAAACTTTCAATGCCGTTTAACATTTTTTCAGTAGTGTCTGCACTAAGAAATCTATAAGGAAAAATTTCAATATCCATAATTATCTACCCCTTTACCAATTAGATGTTTTATTTTTACGAAATTAGATATCTCCTTTTATGTCGGAAGCAGCTTCTGCGACATATTTAAGAGGTTCTCTGAATTCGTCAATTTTACTGTATACTTCTTTAATTAAACCAGAAGTAGCTTCTGGGGAGAAGAGTTGAGTTCCTGCATCTAAAGACATACCTGCAGCAGCACAAGGAATTGTGAAACCTTTACTATGTCTAGTTACAATGTGGTTACCGTTGAATAAACCAGGTCCTCCACCACCATAAATAGAGTGACTGAAGAAACTGAATCCTACAGCTACACCTTCACCTCTACCGAAGTCAAGACCAGGTAAACCAGTAGCAAATTCGATAGAATCATTGAAGTATAATAATGTAGATGGAATACCTTGAGCAGCACGAGCAGCACCAACGTTTACCATAACTGCAGCTACAGAACCAGCAGCAGTGTATGCATTCCATTTAGCTAAATCATCAGTTTGATATACATTGAATCCGTTTAAATCTTTTTCAACGGAAATAACATTATCTTCAATAGCATGATCAACAGTATCTGCAATAATAGAACCAACAGTACCATCAGTAGCATTATCTTTAACCATACCTAAAACTAAGTTGTCTGCGTTCATTCCTTGGTAAGCTAAACCTAATAAGTGTAATCTTTCGAATGCACCTACAGCATCACCCATTTCAAACATTGCAGTTTGTTCTAAGATACTAGCTAAAGCAGTAGCTTGAACACTGTTTTTTAAAGTAGCAGCAACAATGTGGTTTACAGGAATATTCCTGAAGGAATAACCAGGACCTTCTAATTTTTGAGGTACACCTAACATAGAAGAAATGTTAGATCCAGCATAGTCTACAGTTTGTGGGTAAGAACCTAAGATAGCAGCTTTAACCATGTTTGCATCATACATACTGACATCAAATTGGTCAACTATTGCTTGAGTTAAAGCAGTAGCAGTTACTAAAGTTGAAACAGAGTATTCTGCAGAAGCATTTATTCTTTTAGTTGGAAGTTGAACTAAAATCCTTTTTCCACCAGAGATGAGTTCTACTTTAGTATCATCATCATCGGTTACTTTAATCATGTCTTTTAAAGAAGATGCTATAGCTTCAGCATTACTTGTAATATCAAGATCTAATTCTCTTCCTAAAATTTTACAAGCTTTACCACCTACGGTAGCATTTCTTAATGAATTTTCAATACCCTCTAAGTTTACAGCAACTGTTCTTTTTACATCAGATACAATACTTTGTATAGCTGGGTTGCGTATAGGACTTAGAGCTTCAATTGGTACATTAGAGTCTACTAATGAACCTCTATCGTCGTATAAATCGACTTTATCATCATACTTCGCCATTTTTTCCCTCCTAAATAAATAGAGTTACTAATATACCTCTTAGCAAAAAAACTGAATAAGTTTGTAGTTAATGCTAAGTCAGCTTAAAGCAAGTTTTTGCAATAGCAAGCAATATGGTATACAAATTTTAATTTGATTAAGATATAATATAAACATTACCTTTTTTTACAATTAGTAAAATTTATAAGTAATAAAAAAGCCGAAATGTATTAAAAAATATATATAAAATAATAAATTTTTAAAAAAGATGTTAAAAGATAATATTGATTTAAAAAAGAAAATTATAGAATAAAAATAATAAATAAATATAAATAAACAATCTAAAAACTAATTAAAAAATAATTATAAAGTTAAATATAAAAATATCCTTAAATATTAAAGAAAAAAATCACTAAAAATTAAAAAAAATAAAAAAATTAGTATTACTTAAACATTATTAAAATAATAATCAAAAAATTTTAAAAAAATATAAAATAATATATAATATAAAATTAAAAGAAAAATAATCTAAAAAATATATTAATTATATTAATTTAATAACATTAAACCTATAAAATTAAAAACACATCATTAAAGTAACAAACAAAAAACTAAAGCTATAAAAATCAAGATTTTTTATTAAAATAATAAATTAATAATAAAAATTTATAAAAATTAAAATTACATGATTAAATTATAAACCTAAAATTATAAAATTAAAATATTAATAATATAATAAAATATAATTCTTAATAATACATTAATTTTAAAAAAAAACTTAAGATGATAATATGCAGATATTAGCAGATGTTGGTGGAATTCCAGGAAAAGACTGTAGAGGTTTTTGTAAATATTGCTATTTTAAAAAAGTAAAAGATGTGAAACCTCTTGGATGTAAATATTGTTCTCCAAATAAAATTGGTTGTGAAAAATGTTCAATTGGAATCCAAGATGCAGAATCTGAATTTAAACCTGTTTTTTTAGTTGCAAATGAACTACAAAGTGCATTGATGTTTAATCCAATTCAAGACAATAATCTTAAAATAAACATTAGTGGTGGAGGAGATGTTAGTTGTTATCCTCAAATAAAAGAACTTGCAGCAACAATTAATCAATTCCAAATACCAATACACTTAGGATATACTAGTGGTAAAGGAATAGATGATGAAAAATGGGCAACAGATTTAATTAATTATGGTGTAGATGAAGTAACATATACTTTATTTGCTGCAGATGAAAAACTTAGAAGAGAATGGATGGGAGATCCAAGTCCTGAAGCATCTCTTAAAGCAGCAGAAATATTTAGTCAAAACACAGAATTACATGCAGCTATGGTAATTGTTCCTGGAGTAAATGATGGAGAAGTTTTAAGGCATACATGCGAAAAACTTGAAGAATGGGGAGCACATGCAGCAATACTTATGAGATTTGCAAACACAACTGAAGGTGGACTTATATTAAATAATGCACCAATTGTAAAAGGAATAGAATCTCAAAGTGTTGAAAGTTTTGAAGAACTTGTTAAAGAAATCAATAATGAATTCCCAAAACTTAGAGTAACTGGAACCCCAGTTTGTGATCCAGAAACTGGAGCACCATTTGCAATAGCAAATGATGGAAATGAAATTTACTTACAATTTATACCAAAAGTAACTGGTGAAGCAACAATTATTTCCTCTTCTATTGCAGGACCAAAAATAGCTAAAATATTTGAAAAAATTGGTGCAGATGATAAAGTAAATGTAATTTCAACAAAAAAAGATATTGCATGCCTTATTACAAAGTATGACTTAGAAGATATTGATCTTTCTGAAGTTAAAGACACTGTATTAATACCTGGAAGAGCATATGTACATGAATTAGATTTAAATAGAATATTTTCTGCAGATGGTAAAGAACGTCTTGTAACAAGAGGACCAGACACATTAAGTGTTGATGGAGAATTAAGTGGAAACTTAACAGATGAAAATGTTATTGAAAAAGAATTAGAACAATTTAGAGATTTAGTAGAAGCTATTAATTTCTTTGGTATGGTAGTTCCAAAATAATTCTACTTAAATTTCTTAAATTTTCAAATTAATAATTATAAACTAATTTTAAATAAATCTTAAAATAAATAGCTAATTTTAACCTAATTTTAATATTTAAATAAAAATAAATTATAATTTAATTTTATAAAAAATAATCAAAAATAGCATAATTTTTAATTTTATAATAAAATTACTAAAAAATAAAAATAGATTCTAATTTTTAAAAATAAAGAAAATAGAAACTATTTTCTTTCTTCTTTAAGTCTAAGAACAATAATTTCAGAATCTGTTCCAATCCTTATTGGAGGTCCCATTGTACCTACACCATTTGTAACAGAAAGATGACTATTATTAAATCTACCAAATACACTTGGTAATTCTATAGAAAATATTCCTTTTAAAAATGGATAAAATGCCCTTACCAGAACATTTGCAGGATAAAATTGTCCACCATGTGTATGACCAGATAATTGAAGATTTACTCCTAATCTTGAGAAATATTCAAAACCTTCTGGAATATGAAATATTAAAACATTAGTCTCATTTTTAATAATAGGGATTGTTGAAACATCCATATTTCCTTCTAAAAAATCATTATCATCATAAGGATAACTTAAACCAATAATATTTAAACCAATATTTCTAAGATTAAGATTATCATTATCAAGTACAGTTATTCCAGCATTACGTGCTGCAGATTCTACATCATCAATATTTTGATAATAATCATGATTTCCAGGTGTAAATATTATAGGAACTCTTACTTCACTTAATGGTTCAAAAGCATCTTCTTCAACAGGACATGTTCCATCAGAAAGATCACCTGAAATAATTACTATAATATTATCTGCACCTTCAATTCTTAACTTCTCAGCTAATTTATTAAGTTTACGGCTAAGATATCTAAGCATCGGTTTACCATGTAAAGAACCTATATGTAAATCTGAAATATGTATAAGAACAGTATTAGTATCTACTTCATTAGGCATAATATTTAAATCATGATATTTAATAACAATTCTATTAGCTTTATAATAACCAATTACTCCAATAACAGGTACAATAAAATACATAATATAAATTAGAAAAACAGGGACTTTTATAACAAGATTTATTAAAAAAATTATAAAAATCTCTAAAAGATACATTAATGATGCCCATTTCCATAATTCAGAAACTTCCATTAAAAAACGGGTAATACTTCTTGATTTTCTAATTTCACCTGTAATTGAAATTATATTTATAAAAGCAAGAAAGCTTACAATAAGTATAAGATTATTAAAACTTAATGGATGATTAATATAATTAAACATTGCTTGTATTAAATAATAATTGAAAACAAACAATACAATAGTAAATATTGGACCATTAAATATATATCTTTGTTTTAAACTATACATTGTAACTACTTCCAAAATATGAACTATCTTTTTTAAGTAATAAAAATATTTTGATTAATATATTATAAAAAATTAAAGAATAATAGAAAAATAGCTAATAAGTATTTATAAAGAATTTTACTAAAAATAAAAGCTTATAATTTATAAAAGAAACTTAAAAAAATAATTATAGAAAAAATAATAAATATTGGCATTTATATAAAAAAACAAGTAAATAAAAAATAAAAAAATAAAATATGAATTATACAATTGAACTTTCATTTAAAAGTTTAACTAAAGTATAACCATACATATGAGATTTTGTAACTTCAGCAATATCAGATAATTTCCTACCTTTTACATCAACATTTTCAATATCTTTATGATAAGTATCATAATCAAGTTTTACCCTAACACCATCAAGTTGACTTGTTACAGGAGTTGGAGTATAAGCTTCTTTAATAGCAGGTACCTGATTTTCAATTGCATCTTTTACAAGAATAGAAGGTGCAAGAGGTGGGTCTTCACCCATATATTTTCGTTTTTTATTTAAAATACTTTCAGTAGTTTCAACAAGTTTTTTAAGAGCCCTTATATTTTCACCACGTTTTAATCTACGAGGTATTCTACCTAAACCACTAACATAAGCATCTGCACCAGGTAATTCATCAACATCAATTTCAGGTGCACCTGTAACAATTACAGGAATATCAATATCATCATATAAAAATGATTTTTTAATAATACAATCTTTAAAACTACCAAGAGCAAAAATAGCTACATCATGCTCTTCAATTAAATACTTTTCTTCTTGTGAAATTCCACTAGTACCTTTACCATGACCTCTTGCTAAACCAATCATATTATCTTTTGCACCATAACGCCTAAGATATTCAGATATATCACATGCAGCATGAGGTAAATGATGTCTTGCAAGAGTTGGAGAAACAATAGCTATTTCAGTACCAGCCATTGGAGCAAAAGTGATTTTACCAAGTAATTCATTAGATTTCTCTTTAATTTTATCAACATCATCAACAGGAATCGCCATATTTATTACAAGATCCATTTGAATAATGTTTTCTTGAATAATAAATCCACCTAAATCTTCAATTAATTCCCGCATTTCATTACCTTTATGGATTCCACCAGAATAAGTCAATGTTTCATACACAATAACCATCTCTATTATAATAAAATAATAAAATTTAGATAAATTATAATTATATAATCTATTACTTTTACTTACTTAATAAATTTTTTAATTAAACTTATTAAATAATACTTAATTAATATAAAATTAAATTATTTAAAAATGTGAAATATTCAATAAAATAGCATATCTTAACTCAGCTCTTTCAATAGGATCTTTTGGAACATTATGATGAGTTGGAATACTTACAAAAGAACAATCAAGATTTTTATTAACTTCCATATAATCTGGATAAATAAGATAATCAAAATTATTATCATCAATATTAAAATTCATATCAGAAACAATATCCTTTAAAAATTTAGATTTTACAGAAACATTAATTTTAGAATTTTCCTCTTTTATACCTTTAACTTTTGTGCTATCACATAACCATGAATAAGCAAAAGTATAATCTTCAAAAAATTTTAATGCACTATCATAATCTAATTTTTTATCAGAATATTTAGAAACTTTAATAATACTTTCTAAAATCTGTTGAAAAGTGTTAAGTTTAATTTTTAAAGAATCAATATCGACCTTACTTTCAGATAATAAAATTGCAAAATCACCATCATCACTTGAAGGATGAACTGCAATATTATAGTCTTTAACTCCTGCTAAATCTAAAATTTTTTTACACATTGGTGTTGTTACAATATTCATTAGATAACCTTATAATATTATTATAATAAATTATCTGAAACTAATTTTTTAAAAATATTACTATTTAAAAAAAATATAAAAATTAATTTAATTTAAAGTAAATTTAAAAAATAATTTTACTAAAAAATATAAAAAAATAAGAAATTAACTATAAAACTAAGTTAAAAAAAACTAATTTTACTAAAAAATTAAAAAAATAAAAAATAAACTAATAAAA
>NZ_MRCT01000031.1 GCF_002208625.1 Methanobrevibacter sp. 87.7 | reverse complement strand
TAAATAATTTTTTAATTTAAATAATTTTATAAAATTAAAAAATAAGCAAATAATTAAATAAAAAAAGAAAATAATTAAATAAAAAATTAAGATTAAAACTAAAAAATAAAAAAAATTAATAAGCATTAGAATTACTTTTTAAAACTGTTTTAATCATAATTGCTAAATCTAAACCTAAATGCCAATTTTCTACATATTCAATATCATATTCTATACGTTTTTTAATAGAAGTATTACCTCTACAACCATGAATTTGAGCCCATCCAGTTAAACCTGGACGTACTTGATGTTTAACCATGTATTTTGGAATTTCTTTTTTAAATTGATCAACAAAAAATGGTCTCTCAGGTCTAGGTCCTACAACACTCATATCTCCTTTTAAAACATTAAAGAATTGTGGTAACTCATCAATACTTGTTCTTCTAATAAAATCTCCCACTTTTGTTTTACGTGGATCATTAGGTGTTGTCCATTCAGATTTTTCCTCTTCTTTATTTTGAACTTTCATACTTCTAAATTTATACATAGTAAAAAGTTGTTGTTGATAACCAATCCTTGTTTGTTTAAAAATGATAGGTCCTGGAGAAGTTAATTTAATTGCAATAGCAGTAACTAGCATGACTGGAGAAGTAATAATAATTGCAATAACAGCAACAAGTAAATCAGAAATTTTTTTAACTGTTTTATTAAATGCATCATCTAAAGGAACATATCTAATATTAATAATTGGAATATCTTCAATCATATCTACAGATGGTTTAGCAGGGAAATAATCTGTATATGCTGGAATAATTTCTGCTTTAATTCCTGATCTTTCACAACTATCTACTAACTCATTAATATGTTTATAATATTTTAAAGGAATAGCTAAAATTACACGATCATAATTATGAGCTTCAAGAATTTTATCTAAATCTGCAAATGAACCAATAATAGGAATACCATCAATATCTTTACCAACATTTTCTGCTCTTCCTAAAAATCCAGATATTTTATATCCTAAATATTTATTTTCTTTAATTTTTTTCTCAAAATTATATGCTAACTCATTATCCCCTACAATAAGAATATGTTTAAGATTCTTATCATTTTCACGAAGACGTTTTAAAAATAATCTAACAAATGATCTTTCGAAAATACCAAAAATTGTTGAAAATACAACAAGTAAAAGCATTAATATTCTTGAGAAGTTTGGTTGATTAATAATAAATAATATTGTAATAAGTACAAAAAATGAAAGAATATTAACTTCAATAATTTGGTTAGCTTCTGAAAAAATACTTCTATGAGTTCTAAATGGTTTATACAAACCAAAAGAGAAATATAAAATTAAATAAACTGGTAAAATAGCTACTAATAAAAATAAAGCATATTCTTCAAAACCTAAATGACCACCAAGAGGTCCAAAAATAGTAGTTTTAAACCTTACAAAAGCAGCGCATAATAATGAAAAAACGATTACAAGAACATCAGCTAATACTAATACACCATTTAATAATCGTTGATTCTGCTTAATCATATTATCACAACTAATTTAATAAAAACTACTAAAATATTTTATACTATGTGTAATTATATTCATTACAATATTAATATTTAATTAATTTATTTAAAATAAAAAACAATTATAAAGAATTTAAAAATTTATACAATTAAAAAATATTTTCTTAAAAATAAAATTTAATCATTAATTACTAAAATAATTATTGTTTAAGTAAAGTTAATCCTAATTAATAAAATAATTATTAAAATAATTAAGTAAAATTAATCATGTTTAAAAACATTAATAATTAATTTTACAAGACATAAAATAGCTATACCAATATATATTATAAAATTTAATAAAGGATTATATTTTTTAGTATAATGTTTATGATAAAATATATACATTGCTCTATAAAATTCATATACTAATTTTGATTTCTGTTTTTTACTACTAGAACCTTTAAAATGAGTAATAGATGTTTTACCATAATAAATTATTTTATAACCTGCTTCTTTAATTCTATAACAAAGATCAATATCTTCACCATACATAAAAAAGTCTTCATCAAGATATGCAATTTTATCTAAATCTTTAAAATTAATTAACATAAATGCTCCAGTTAAACAATCTATTTCATAAATTCCATTATCATCTAAATTATCTAAATTATAATTATTTAAATCATCATTTTTAACTGGAATATGGAAAAGTCTAAAAAAAGAGTTTGTTGGATTTGGAAAACTACGTCTACATGCTTTATCTAAACTATTATCACTAAGTAATACTTTAACACCTAATGCTCCAACATCACTATGGGATTTTATATAATCCATAGATAATTGAAGAGTATCTTCTTTAACTAAAGTATCTGAATTTAAAAGTAGAACATAATCACTAGAACTTTTATTAAGTGCAAGGTTATTTGCATATGCAAATCCACCATTAATATCAGATAATATAAAATTAATCTTATTTTCATTAGAATAATATGATTTAAGTTTTTCAAAGCTTCCATCATTTGATGCATTATCTACTAAATAGATATCATAATTATAATTAGTTCTAGATTTTAAAACTGAATCAATTGCATTTTTTGTAATTTCAAATGTTTTATAATTAACAATTATAATTGATAAATCCATAGTAAAACCTCTAATAAAAAATATTCTTTCATTAATAAAATACTAAAAATTATTATTTAATAGCTAATAAAACTTAAATTATTTAATTAAATAAATAGCTAAAACTATTTTTTAAAAAGTAAAAATGTGTTTTTTAATAATTTCCATTCTATTTTAAAGTAGTTTTTCCAATTTTTAATATTGAATTTTGTTTTTTCTAATTTATTTCTTGAATTTAAACCTTCTTTAATTCCAGAAATATAAATATCTCCAAATCCTTTCTTCTTAAAATATAAATATTTTATACCAAATCCAATAAGTAAAAATATAAAATTAATAATTTTTTGTGGAATTGGAAAGTTTTTATATATTAACCATATATTATTTCTTGCAGCAATCTTAATTTTAAATTCATTATATTTACTTCCAGTAGTACCACTTCCAATATGATATACTATTGAATCTGGAGAAAAATAATTTTTATAACCATTAATTTGAGCTCTGTATCCAAGATCTACATCTTCCATATATGCAAAGAAATTATTATCAAAGTATCCTAATTCTTCAATAATAGACTTTTTATATAATGCTGCACCAGCACAACTTGAAAATATTTCCCTTGTTTTAGTATAATTACTTATATCTTGATTATTTCCTGATTTTTTTGTATAAGCAAGTATTGTATACTCATCACCTGCATCATCAATAAGATTTCTATTATAAAATTGAAGCATCTTAGATGATACTGAGAATATATTATCATATG
Source organism: Methanobrevibacter sp. 87.7 (assembly GCF_002208625.1). Classification (GTDB taxonomy): domain Archaea; phylum Methanobacteriota; class Methanobacteria; order Methanobacteriales; family Methanobacteriaceae; genus Methanarmilla. The sequence continues at coordinate 10,119 of NZ_MRCT01000031.1, read as the reverse complement.
AATTAATAGTTAATAATAGATTTTTAATAGAATCTTTTGTAATTTCAACATCATTATTTAATAAATATACATACTCTGATTTAGATAATTTAATACCTTGATTAATAGCACTTGCAAAACCTAAATTCTTAGTATTTTTAATTAATTTAATATTAATTGGATAATTAGAAGATAAATCATTAATATATTCTATACTTTTATCAGTAGATCCATTATCAACAATAATAATCTCATTAATATAATCTTTCTCTATTAATAATGAATTAAAAAATCCTTCAAGAAATTTAAATCCATTATAATTTGGAGTAATAATTGAAACCTTCATTATTATCACATTACACTATTAATAACTATTAAATTCTTATCAAAATATTTGATAATTTATTTTATAAATATATCATTGATAATTAATATAATACAAATATATTATATGTAAAATTCTAAACATACATACTATTTTTAAATAGCTTCTAAAAAATAAAAAAATTTTAAATTTAAATACTATTTTTAAACAACTTCCAAAAAGTATAATATGTTTTTGGAGAAATTAAAAATAGTCTAATTTTAATATTAAATTTTTTATCTTCAGAACTAGGTTTAAAATCCCTAAGTTTATCTAATAATCCCATAGATTGAACTTTATCCATAATCATATCATATGGGAAATCACAATAAAATAAAAACATTAAGTTTCCAAATATAGATTTAGGAATACGTTTTGTATAAATTAAATCAACTATTTCTTTACTTTTATTTTCGGAATAATCCATATAATATTTAGCAAAATTATCTAGAACATTAATAAAATCAAATCTTTCAAGATATGCATTTGAAGTGATTGAATCATCTCTTTGAAGATATAAATATGTAAATTCATGAGATATTGCTACATTATGTGAGCATACAAGTGATTTAAGTGCAAATTCAGTATCTTCACCATAATTAATGTTTTCATTAAATCTTATACTATATTTATCTAATATATCTTTTTTATACATTAACTCAACAAAACTAAAAGGTATACTCATATTTAATTCTAGTTTAATAAATTCATCAGAATCTATTAAATCTAAATTTTTAATTGAATCATATGAAGATATATCTGTTAAATATTTACCTTCCTCATTAATTTTACTAAGATAAGTAAATGATAAATCTGCATTATTATTAATAAGACTATTATATAAATTTTCTATATGATTAGTATTTAAAATATCATCATCATCAAGAAATATTATATATTTTCCACTTGCTAATTCAAGACCTCTATTTCTTGCAGAACTTACCCCTTTATCTTCTTGAGAATCCACTATAAATGTAAAGTCATAATTTAATAAAAATTCATTTATAATATTTACAGAATCATCTTCAGATCCATCATCAACAAGTATTATTTCAAAATCTTTAAAACTTTGAGATACAAGTGATTTTAATGTTTTTTCAATATACTTAGAAGCATTATACACTGGAATTATTACACTAACTTCATTAGCCATTATAATCACATAAATATTAATTATTTACTAAAAAATTTATAAAAATTTTAATAAAATCAACAACTTTTTTAGAAAACTATAATCAAAAATCTAAAATACAATCAACAATTCTTAAAAAACTATAATAAAATAGAATTAAGAATCTAAAACATAATCAATAATTCTTTTAGAAGACTTATCATCAATATAATCAAATTGAAATTTTAAAAATTTTTCTAATTTATCCATTTTAAATATAGAATTTTTAATAACATAAATAAGTTCATCAGTATTTTTAACTATTGTTCCAGGAACTTCATTATAATCAAAATAAAATCCTCTTTCATTAGATAAATAATTATCTAAATCATATGCAAAGAATATTATAGGTCTATTTAAAATTGAATATTCAATCATTATTGATGAATAATCAGTTATTAATATATCAGATATTAATAAAAGATTCTGCTCATTTTCATAATAAGTACAATCAATAACATTATCAAAATTAAAAATATCCTTATTAATATTATCTTCTGTATCAAATTCATACATTTTAGGATGTAATCTAATAAGAAGTACATATTCATCAGATAATTCATTAATAAATTTATTTACATTAAAATACTTAAAAACATTATTATATTTAGAATTTTCCCTAAAAGTTGGAGCATATAAAATTATCTTTTTATTCTTAATTTCAGGATGATTTTTCATGAAATCTTTTCTTATTTTACTAATATTATCTTCTGAAGTATTTTCTTCTGAATAAAAATCAAGTCTTGGGATTCCAGAAGCAATAATTTTATCTTCATCAATTTGAAAAGCTTCACTATAATATTTCTTAATATTATTTGATGTAACTGTAAGATAAGATATACGTTTAGAGGAATTTCTAATTAAATTAATTAAATCTTTATCATTAAATTCAATAGATGAATAACCAAATTTTTTAAATGCTCCTGGCCCATGCCAAAGCTGGATAACTTTAGTCTTATTAGATATATTCATATAAGCAAGAGCAAGAAAATTATCATTTAAAAATATATATTTAGATCTTGCAAGATGATAAATATCTGAAATTGAAAATCTATTTTTAACTACACAATTATATTCAAAATCAATATTACGAGAATTAAGTTCTTTATAAATATAATTAAAGTTTCCAATAAAAGAATTGTTTTTATCCATAACAAATGTAACAGAATTATCATTAATTGGAAATATATTAAGTAGATTAAAGATAGCCCCATATATCCTGTGTTTTAAAGCCATATTATTACCTTAACTAAATTAAATAATTAAAATTTAAATCTAAAACCTAATAAAAATTAAACCTAAATTTTAAACTTAATAATAAATACTAAATTAAATAATTAAAATTTAAATCTAAAACCTAATAAAAATTAAACCTAAATTTTAAACTTAATAATAAATTAATCTAAAATAATATAAAAATTTAATTAAAATAATAAAAATTCTAAAAAATAGTAAAAAAATAAAAAAAGTAAATTAATTTAATTTAATATTAGCTAATTGTGCTCTAGATGCATTTTTAGCAGCTTCAATATATTTATCACAGACTTTATCTACTTCACCATAATCCATTACTTTACCATGATCAAGCCAAAGAGCTGTGTTACATATTTTCCTAATAGCTTCAATTGAGTGAGATACTAAAATAACTGTAACTCCTTTTTTCATAAGAGACTCTAATTTTCTAGTACTTTTTTCCCTAAATTTAACATCTCCAACAGAAAGAACTTCATCTAAAATTAAAATATCTGGAGATACAACAGTTGCAATAGAAAAACCAAGTTTTGCTTTCATACCCGAGGAATAATTTTTAATAGGTACTTCTAAAAACTCACCAAGCTCTGAGAATTCTGCAATCTCATCATATTTTTCTTCAAGAAAGTCTCTTGTATATCCTAAAATAGATCCATTTAAGAAAATATTTTCTGAACCAGTGTAATTATGATCAAAACCTGCACCTAATTCTAAAAGAGGTGCAACATTTCCTTTAACTTTAACTTCCCCTTCAGTAGCTTTCATTACACCAGATAAAATCTTAAGAAGAGTACTTTTTCCAGCACCATTAAAACCAATTACACCTAATCTTTCACCTTTTCTAACTTTAAATGATACATGATTAAGTGCTTTAAATTTAGTTTTAGGAGGAATTTCCCTTTTAATTGCACGAATAATATATTCTTTAAGATTATCAACTCTTTCTTTAGATAAATCAAATTCCATTGTTAAATCTTTAACATCAATAATTACTTCATCTGAAACAGGATAAGCTCTTAAAGGATATTTTTTAATAATTTCTTCCCTAGTTAATTTTTTTGGTTTAGGTTTAGGTTGTGGTTTAGGTTTAGCCTTTGGTTTTGGTTTAGCTTTTGGTTTAGGTTTAACAATTATTTTACTTTTAGTTTCTGAAGGTAAGTATTCAGAATCTCCCTTAAAAGACATAATTATAGTATAAGTTTTTGGATTAAGATTAATTTTAAGAAATGCAGATCCATCTGAAGATGTTGTAGAAGAATAATCTGTATTTACAATATTAAAATGAATTTCTTTACCACTTAATGGATTACCATCTTCATCTACTAAAATAGCATAATAAGGAGTAGCTGATTTAAAAATTTTTTCTAAATTAATACCATAAATACGTGTTTTTTTCTTTTCTGACATAAACTACCTCCTAATTAAATTTTAAACTATAACAATAATATTTAATATAAATACAAGCTTAAAATAAGCATGATATTTTAAACTAAATAAACAACTTATACAATCTCAAATAAATCAAATATTTTAAACTAAATAAAGAATTTTTATAATATTCAATTTATAATTACTACAATTATAAATGTAAAATGAATTTATCTTGATATTTGTAAAATATTACAATACCTACAATTAAAGCTACTATTGAGGAGAATATTAAATACAATAATAAATTCAATTGAGGGAAAGAATTATACAATATACAATCCCTACATGAAGATACTGCAGCATATAATGGACTTAAATAGAAGAATATTAAGAATTTTTTAGGTATAATACTAATAGGATAGAATAATGGTGTTAAATAAGATAACAACATAATCATTACACCCCATAAATACTTAATATCTGTAAAGAATGTTGTTAATGTTGCAAGTATTAAACCTACACCTATTGCAAATATAAATAAAAATACAACGGGTATAACCATATAAACAATAGTTAAGTAAAATGGTGCTTTTGTTAAAATCATTACAAGTACAAGTACAATAAGTGATATTAAATAATTAACAAATTCTGATGAAACAACTCCTAATGTAAACATATATTTAGGAACATATACCTTTTTAATAATTCCTCTATTAGCACGTATAGAATTCATTGCACCTGATGTAGAATTAGCAAATAAATCAAATAATAATTTACCAGATAATAAATATACAGGATAATTAGGAATTGAACGACCAAATAATGTTGAAAATACAATAGTTAATGCTAAACATTGAAGTAATGGATTAAAAAAACTCCAAAGTAAACCTAAAACAGATTCTTTATATTTACTTTGAATATCCCTTTTAATAAGTTCATATAATAAAAACTTATATCTATTAAAATTAGCTAAAAATCTAGAGATATTTTCAAACATTATTTTCACCCATTATAAAAAGATAATAAAATATATCTAAAGAACATATATAATTTAAAATATTTAAAACTAATGATTTATATATTTTTTTTATTACAAATAGACTTTACTATTTTAGATTTTAATGAAATTTATATAAAATTAAATTTTAAAAAATACTTAAAATAGTCAAAACATCATTTATTAATATCAATTATTCTTAACATACAATAAAACTACTTAAAATACAATATGATACTACTAAAAAATAATATCAAATATAGATAAAAAATCTATTAATATAATATTATCTAATTTTAAAATATTATCTAATATATAATCTATAATAGATTTTACAATTTTTATTATTCACTTAAAATTCAACTTATTCAATAAAATAATATTATTAAACCCTAACTTAAAACACAATATATTCAATAAATTTTATTATTAAACTCTCACCTAAGATGCAATTTATTCAAAATAGATTTTACAGACTCTTTAATTTTTCTTGATTTTTTAATTTTCTTAGAAACTTTTAAAGCTTCAATATAATCATCATTTAATATAGGTTTAGCTAAATCTTTGTAAATTCTTTCTGAAAAATCTGGAGTATACTCTAATTGTTTTTTTAAAATTGGAGATATTTTCTCTAAAAGTTCTATTTTTTCATTATCACTTATATCACTAGCAATAAAACTTTTAATCCAATATACAACATGTTGAGTAAAAACATTTGGAAAATAATATTCCTTATTAAAATTTTTTAAATCATCCCATGTTTTAAAGTATCCATCAATCATTGCACTAAGATATTTTTTATTACGTATATGAATTGTTGATTTATCATTTGCACTATTTCTAATTCTATAATTATATGCAAAGAAATTATTAAGATAAATAGCTTTATTAACACATAATAATGAATGTATAAAAAGTTCTAAGTCTTCTGCAAGCATTTCTTCAATAAATTTTATATTATTCTCAAAAAGAAAATCTTTTCTATAAAGTTTAGTCCAAATACTTGGACCTATCTTAAAGAAATCAGGATTTTCATCAATTGAACTTATTTTTACTTCATTAATATTTTCATTAAATACATATTTAGGCTTAATAATTTTATCATTATATACATTCATATAGCTAGCAATAAGTAAATCTGCATTTTCACTTGAAATCTTATTATACATTACCTCAAATGCATTTTTTACATAAGTATCATCATGATCCATTACTATAACATAATCACTTTCAGCATTTTTAATACCAATATTTCTACCTTCTCCAGGAAAACCAGAGTTTTCATCTTTAAAAATAACTTTAATATTAGAATAATCATTATTATACTGATTTAAAAGATTAACAGTATATTTATCTGTAGATTTATCATCTACAATAATTACCTCAACATTATCAAATCCAATACTCTGATTTTTAATAGAATCTATTGCATCTACAATAAAATCTCTAGAATTATATGTAGGTATAATAACTGAAAGTTTATAATTTGACATAATTTAACCACACAAATATAGTTCTAATATAATATACAATCTAATAAAAATATTAACAATTATCATTAGAAGAAGGATATTTTTCTAATATAAAATCTTTTAATCTATTTATAATATTATTATAATCTGAATCTAAATAATATACTTTAGATGAATTATTAAATGAATTATAATTATCTAAATCATTAAGAAATATTAAATCATATAAATCTAAATCAACCATTGAAACAATATCTTCTAAACATAATATTTTTATAGTGTTTTCACGTAAATCAATATCTTCAATATTTATATTAGTATCAAATGATATTATAACATCAGTTAAACTATCAGAGTATATTTCTTTAGAATTAGAAGATAATTCAACTATAAATCCTTCATTTTCAAGTTTTTTAGATAAATCTAAAATAAACTTATTTAATTTATTTGTTAAAAATAAAAACTTTAAAGGTTCATTAGAAAAGAATTTATCTTTATTTAATTTATCTAAAAATATATTTCTATTTAAATAATTATACCATTTATTAATAAGCCTATCTGAATTATTTTTAAAGTTTTTATTAGTAGTTCTAGTACTTGATTCATGATGAAATAGTAATGCACTTGAACAGTAAACTACATCATAACCAGATTTATTTAATTTAAGGGAAAAATCTACATCTTCATAACCATAAATATATCCTTCATCAAGACCACCAAGTTCAGTATATATAGATTTCCTAATTAAAATAGCTGCAGCTGTAACAGAAACTACTTTTTTACTTGTATTAACATTAAAATCAAAAGGATTAGATAGTAAATTATTATTATAAGCATACACTTTTAAATATTTATTAAAAGAAAAAATATCTCCAGAATGTTGAATTTTAAATGATTTATTACTTGAATCAATATTATCATAATAAGGAAATAGGAGTTTAGCACCTACAGCAGCAATATTATCATTACTTAATATAGTTGCTACCATTTCATTTAACCATCCAAAACTTGGTTCAATATCATTATTTAAAAGTAGAACAAACTCCCCATTAGCATTATCTACTCCAATATTATTTGCTTCTGAAAATGATAAATTCTCAGAATTTTCAATAATCTTAACTGGAAAATCTAAATCTAATGATTTAATATAATTAACTGAATTATCACTTGAATCATTATCAATAAATATAAGTTCAAAGTTAGAATAATTAGTTTTCTTAGAAAAATCCTTAAAAAGAGTTTTTAAATGATTAACACCATTTCTATTTAATACTATAATAGAAACAAGAGGTTCATTAGTAAAATTATGATTATTTAAGTAAAGTTTATTTGTATCAAGTATTCTTTCTTTAATAAGATATTGTGATGGAAAAATCTCACGATTTTCATTAATACCATATAAAACATAATGAACAAGCGGATTTAAACCAGATTTTTTAACATCTGGATAATTATTTAAATATTTAAAAGTATTGAAATTTAAGCAAGGATCAAAACCTTTTTTATATCCATAAAACAAGTAATGTTCTAAAGGATTAGCTGAATAATAATTAGAATAATGAGTTTTATAAAATTCTTCATCAAATAATCCTAAATCAATAATCTTATCATATGCTTTGCTATATTTTAAAGCTTTTTTAGCATTAAATTTAGATTTTGACATTAAACTTAAAATATTACTCATATTATAACCCTTTTTAAACATAAAAAGTAAAAAAATTTTTATTTTTATTAAATTAGCAAATAAAATTATTTAATTAGATATTAGTATTTACTAAAACAGATCTAAATTAAATAAAATTATCTAATTACCTATTAGAATACATTTTTTCATAGTATTCTTGATATTCTCCACTTTTTACTTTTTTAATCCAATCTTGATTATTTAAATACCAATTAATTGTTTCAACAATACCAGTTTCAAAATTATATTTAGGTTTCCATCCTAATTCTTTTCTTATTTTAGATGAATCAATAGCATAACGTCTATCATGACCTAATCTATCACTTACAAATTTAATAAGAGATTCTGGTTTATTTAACTGTTTAAGAATTAATTTTACAATTTCAATATTAGATTTTTCATTATGGCCACCAATATTATAAACTTCACCAGATTTACCTTTATGTAATACTAAATCAATAGCAGTACAATGGTCATAAACATGTAACCAATCTCTAATATTTTTTCCATCACCATAAATTGGAAGTTCCTTATCTTCAAGTGCATTAGAAATCATAAGAGGTATTAATTTCTCTGGGAATTGATATGGTCCATAATTATTTGAACAACGTGTTATATTTACAGGAAGATTAAATGTATTGTGATATGCTCTAACCATTAAATCTGCACCTGCTTTAGATGCAGAATAAGGACTATTAGCCTGAAGTGGTGTTTCTTCAGTAAAGTATCCTTCAGGTCCAAGAGAACCATAAACTTCATCAGTTGAAACTTGAAGATATTTTTTAATATTATATTTTTTAGCTGCATCAAGTAAAGTTTGAGTTCCTAAAATATTTGATTTAATAAAGATTCCTGGATCTTCTATACTTCTATCTACATGACTTTCAGCAGCAAAATGTACTATATAATCTACATCAGACACTAATTTATCAACTAAATCAATATCCCTAATATCTCCTTTTACAAATTCATAATTATCATAATCTTCAATATCAGTTAAATTTTCAAGATTTCCACAATAAGTTAATGCATCAAGATTAATAAAATCATAATTTGGATATTTATTAACCATATATTTTAAGAAATTACTACCAATAAATCCTGCTCCACCAGTAACAAGTATTTTAGTCATATGAATCTCCCCTAAAAGTTTACAGGTGTATCTTTAAGAGCTTTCCAATGTTGATCTTTTTCTGAAAAGATTAAATTATCAATACCATCAGTAGGCCAATCAATACCTATATCTGGATCATCCCATTTAATTCCACCTTCATCATCAGGATTATAAAAGTCAGTACATTTATATACAAATTCTGCAATATCAGATAAAACTAAAAATCCATGTGCAAAACCTTTTGGAATAAATAATTGTTTTTTATTTTCTTCAGATAAAGTTACTCCTACCCATTTACCATAAGTTTCTGAATCTTTTCTTAAATCTACAGCAACATCAAAAACTTCTCCTTTAATTACACGTACAAGTTTACCTTGTGGTTGAGTATATTGGAAATGAAGACCTCTTAAAACACCTTTTGTAGATCTTGACTGATTATCTTGAACAAAAGTTAAATCATAACCTTCTTCTTTAAAATCATTTTCATTATATGTTTCCATAAAATATCCACGTTCATCACCAAATACTGTAGGTTCTACAGTAAATACACCATCAATATCTAATTTTGTAAATTTGAATTTTCCCATAATATCACATTATTTTTAGTTTATAATTTAAAATTAATAAATTTTTAATATAAGTTATAATTATATTTACAAATTATTTTTATGTGGTTTTTAGATAAAAAACTTCAAATAATTTATATAAATATATAG
>NZ_MRCT01000300.1 GCF_002208625.1 Methanobrevibacter sp. 87.7 | reverse complement strand
TTCCAGGGAGTATATAAAATGGAGTATATTGTATATACTCGTGCTGTAGAGCAGTTAGGAATGATTTTATTTGCAACTGCATTTGTTTTAATTGGATTTTCTGTTACTGGTGCACTGTGGGGTACTGTAATAGGTTTTGCAGCGGCAGCGGTTTCTGCAGTATATATATTCAGACATCATATGGCAAAATATATTCCTCCTGCCAGTGTAGATTTTAAGTTTACCTGGAG
>NZ_MRCT01000299.1 GCF_002208625.1 Methanobrevibacter sp. 87.7 | reverse complement strand
TTTCCAATGCTATGACATTAGGCAAGTCCTCAACTTTCTTACCTGTAGGAATGCCCTCTTCGTCAAATCCTGCACTTGATGAGTTATGCCAGACAGGCTCCATTCCTAAAAGGTAGAGCACTGTAGAGACTAGGGCACCGTCATCCCTTGCAGTCTCTACACACCAGATACCCATGATTATCTTTTCTGTAGTGTCATTAAGGTCTGCCAAGGTTAGAAGTGAGAGTGTC
>NZ_MRCT01000030.1 GCF_002208625.1 Methanobrevibacter sp. 87.7 | reverse complement strand
TATTTTTAGATAATTATTATTAAATTTAAAATAGAAAATTATTATATATAATAATTTTATTATAATCTTTATAAATTATATATTTTAGATAATAATTTTATATTTCTAGAATTTATGTAACTTATTATTAATAATTTTGTGGTAATTATATTTTTTCTAGAATTTATGTAACTTATTATTAATTTGTGGTAATTATATGAAATGGAAAATTATTGGAAAGATTCTTATTTTAGATGATAATACTCCTAATTTATCTCATGATGAACTTAAAGAACTTCAAAATAGGTTTCATGTAAAATCTATTATAAAGGTTGGTAAGATTCATGGACAATTAAGAGAACCTTCAACTCAAATATTACTTGGTGATAGTACAGAAACAATTCATAAAGAAAATGGTTGTTATTTTAAATTAGATTTATCTAAAGTTATGTGGGCTAAAGGAAACACTAATGAAAGATTAAGAATTGCAAAGCTTGTAAAAGATAATGAAGTAGTTTTAGATATGTTTGCAGGTATTGGTTATTTTTCAATTCCTATTGGTGTTCATGCTAATCCTAAAAAAATTTATTCAATTGAATTAAATCCTAATTCTTATAAGTTTTTAAAAGAAAATATTGAAATTAATAAAATTAATCAAAAAGCAAATTATGATAAAATAGTCCCAATATTTGGGGATTGTGCTATTGAAGCACCTAAATATAAAGCTGATCGTATTATTATGGGTTATGTTAGAACAACTCATAAATATTTACCTAGTGCAATGAAGGCATTAAATCCTGGTGGAATTATTCATTATCATGAAACTGTTCCGGATAAGTTAATGTATACACGCCCTATTGAAAGAATTAAAGAAGCAGCAAAAGATAGGGAGGTTGAAGTTCTTGGAATTACTAAAGTTAAAAAGTATTCTCCAGGAGTTGAACATATAGTAGTTGATGCTCGTATTAATTAGTATTTCTTTTACAACTACTATTTTTATAATATAAACCATTATTTTAAAGATTTTTTTTATTTACTTAGTTTTTTGTATTTTTTATAAATATTTACTAAAAAATTGTTTTAATAGTCTAAATTTATTAAATTTTTAAAAAAATAAAATTAATTAAGATTTATTAATTAATTTTTGTAGTTTACTTGCTTTTTCAAATGTTAATGAACTTAAATAATCTTCATTAATATATTTTTCATATACTGCAAGTCTTTCTTTAAGTTTATAACCTGCATCTTCTGTAATTTCATTTAAATAATCAAGTGTTGGCCATGGGGAAGTTTTATTTACATAATCATGTGTTAAAGGAGATACTCCACCCCAATCATCTGCACCAGATAAAAGGAATATTTGTGCACTATCATAATTAAGGTTTGGTGGAACTTGTATTGAAACATCATTAAACATTAATTTTGCAAGTGAAACAGTTCTTACCATATCTAAAAGACTAGGTTCTGGATAGTCTGCCATTGCCATATTTGGTGCTGGTGTAAAGTTTTGTATAATGATTTCTTGAATATGACCATATTTTTCTTGAATTTTCTTTATTTCTAATAAGGATTCTACTGTTTCTTCTTTTGTTTCACCAATACCAATTAAAATTCCTGTTGTATATGGTATTTTTAATTTACCTGCATTTGTAATTGTTTTTATTCTAGTTTTAGGTAATTTTCCAGGGCTTTTTTTATGTGCTATAGTTTTCATAAGTCTTTTTGATGAATTTTCAAGCATTAATCCCATTGAAACATTAACTTCTTTTAATTTTTTCATTTCATTATATGACATATTTCCACAATTTGTATGTGGAAGAAAATTAGTATTTTCTAGTGTTGATTTACAAAAGTCATAGGTATAATCTATCATTTTGTCATAACCTAAATCATTAAGTTTAGATTTTACTATATCATTTTCATCTGAATTTTCACCAAATGTAAATAATGCTTCTTTACAAGCATATTTTTCACTATCTTTTAAAGTTTTTAGTATTTCTTCAGGTTTTTTTAGTATTATTGCATCTTTATCTTCTGGTGTTTTTTTAAAGTTACAGTATCCACAATCATTTTTACAGATTTCAGTAATAGGTATGAATACATTTTTAGAAAAAGTTATTGTTTCATTTTTTGTATAATCAGAATTAGCAAGAATCATTAATTTATTTACATCTTTTCCTTTTGAATTAAGAATATTTGTTAATTCTTCTTTTGATAAATCATTAATATCTATTTTATTTTCAGTTAATTGGTCTAAAACATTCATAAAAATCATTATTTTATTTTATTACTTATTATCTTTTTATTTATTCTATATTTAAAAATTCTTATTTAATTTTTATTATTATTAAATTAAGTATAAAAAGAGTATTTTTTTTCTAAATGTTTTGTTGTTAAATATTAAAAATAGTTAAAATTCTTAAATTTATATTTTTTATTTTAAAATGAGTGTTTTATTGTAAAAATAAGTTTTTTTGTGTTTTGTTTAAGTATTTAAAAAAGATATAAAGAAAGCTTATTTTAAATTTCATAGTTATATATACTATTTTAAAAAATTTAAATTAAGCATCTTTATCTGAAACAGTTACTTCAACGAAACATGGACCCATGTTTTTTTGGTCTCTCCATAAAACTACAAAGACACTTGCATGTTCTGTGTCAAATAATCGAAAGTTTGTAGCAATGCCTTGACTTTTAAAACCTTCAACCATTCTCATAACACCATTTGAGTCTGTTTCAGCATTAACTTTAACACTTGATCTAACTTGTTCATCCATTCTATTAATGATTTTTCCAGCATCATCAGAAACTATTTCTATTTTTTCTCCATTAAACATTTCAACTATTTCATCTAGTTCATTATCAATATTATTAATGTCTATTTTATCTGAACCTATTGATCTAACAATGAGGATTTTTCCATTATCTAATGCTGGACGAGATCCTTTAAATGAATTAAGTTTTCCTAGAATTGAACCTGCAATTTTATGTAAGTGTGACATAGTATTCCTTTTAATCTTTTTAATAAAATTTTAAAATGAAAATTTATATTTTCATTTCTTCTTTTAATTGTGCAATTGTTGAAACTTTTTCTGCGAAAGCATCATGTCTATGAATACTTTCTTTATTGATTTGACGTAATGTAACTTTTGTATCATCTGGTAAGTTAGAGTATTTTTCAAGGATTTTTTCAACCATATTTCTTACACAATCTTCTACAAATACTGGTTTAGTATGTGCATTCATTACAGTTGCATTTTCATCAGGACGTTTTAATAATCCACATACTGGTGAACTCATTGATTGTTCAATGATTTCAATTAAATCATCTGCACTAACTTCTTCACCTTCTGGAACTTCTATTAATATGGTTCCAATACCTCTTTGGTTATGTGATGCAAAAGTTACAGTATCTAGTACTTTTTTAGTTGTTTCTTCATCTAAGAATTCAAGTAATTTTCTTTTATCTGCTTCTTTTACTGATTCTTGTGCACATGGACATACAGTCATTCCAACAACTTCTGTTCCAATGTATTTATGGATTGTTATTTTATCTCCATCTCTAGTTCCAACAGCTTTAGCAATTATTTTTGCCATTTCCTGTGAATTTTTTCCTGTGACAGGTGATTTTCTATTGAACATATAATCACTTGTCATGTTAACTTCAACACGTTTAGCATATTCGTGTTTTTCCATCATTTTATTTACAATTTCTTTACAAATATTTTCAGTTCTTATGGATTGACTTTCAGTAGCTTCTTCCATTACTTCACTAATAGCTTCTGGAGTTCTTGACATATGAATACCTTTTTGATTACTTGGTAAATCTACAAAGGCATCAAAGGTAGGTATTAATATAATAGGTCTTTTATTTTTTCTTTCTAATTTTACTAATTTTTTAACACCAGTAACTCCTACTCTTGATAAAGAGATAGGTACACGTGGTTTATTATCTTGAGTATCTGGGAAACAATCAGCCATAATATACCTTCTAATTATTATTAATTATATTCTTTTTATATCTTTTTAGGATATATTTTTTAAACATATAAATTTTATTTAAAATTATATTTATAATTTATTAAATAAAATACTATTATTTTTTTAATATTTTCAAAGAAAAATCTAATTTTTTATTTAATTTTAGGAATAGATTATTAATAAATCCTTGATTTTAATCAAATAATTTAATTTATCATTTTAAATGCTTTTTTATTATTTAAAACTTTAATTTTTTTATTAATATTTTCTAAAAATAGCTTTTTAATTTATTTATTTGAAAAATAGTTTTTTATTTAAAATTAGTTTATTTTTTTAAAATTAGTTTATTAATTATTTTAGAATTAGTTTATATAAAGGATTATAAACTTAATTATAATCTTTTACTGTGTTTAAAGAATGTTTGCTGAACCCATATCTTCTTTAACAACATTTAAAACTGTTTGGGTGTATGTTCTTTCTACACCTGGTTCTTTTAGCATACCTTTAATAAATACGTCTAATTCATCAGTGTCTCTGAATTTAGCAATTAGTATTGCATCATATTCTCCAGTGACATCGTAAATACCTACCACATTTTTATTGTAGGAGATTTTTTCTTCAAAGTTTTCTAGTTTGCCACCTTTAACTTTAACTCCAATAATGCTTGTAAGTACGAAACTTAATTTTCTATGGTTTATTACAGGTGAAAATTTTTCAATTACTCCGCTTTTAACCATTTTTTCAATACGGTTATGCACAGTACCTACAGATATCAGTACCTACAGATATGCTCAAATCTCTTGAGATTTGTCTGTAAGATACTCTAACATCCTCATTGATAATTTTTAGAATTTTTTTATCGGTTTCATCTAATTTTATTATATCTGTATCATTTTTGTTCATAAAAACCCTCGACCTTATTAAAAATTTAAAAAATCTATAATTTAACTTTTGACTTAATCTATTAATAAATCTTTCTTATTGCTTGCTCTTATTTTGTTCATGTATTTAAGTGTTTTGTTATTTTTTTTCTTAATTTTGTTTATTTTTTACTAGACATTTTTTGATTATTTTTACTTTTATTTGTTTTTTTTTCTTTTATTAGTATTTGTTTTATTGTTTAATTTTTTATGTTATTGTTATAAATTTTTATAGTTAATTATTAAATTTTTAAATATATTTTAAGATTTTTATTATTTTATTATTTTAATGATTTTTCAGTTTTTTTAGTATTTTATAAATAAAAGTCTATTTTTTCTTATATTTTTTGAATTTATTTTTTTATGTTTTTTATTTATTATTATTTTTTACTTTAGTTTTATTTATTAGTACTACTTAATTTTTTAATAATATCTTTAATTTCATTTAATGGTGCATCTGTTTTTATTGCTGTAGGATTAAAATGAGTTCTAAAAGCATAATATCCTTTTTCTTCTAATTTTTCCATAGTTTTATCAATTTTAGGTGCACTTATTTTAAGATTTCTAGAAATTACATGTATATCATATGAACTTGGTTTTGTGTTTGCTTCTTCTGCACATCTTTTTAATAGTTTTTCAATTTTATTATGTGTATTTAAGTTTTTAACATCAAGAAGTTTAATCATATGATTTATGTAGTCATAATCTTCAATTTTACCTAACCACATAGGTCCTGCATGAATTAATTTTTCACCACATATTGGACATTTATCTTTTAGGCTACTTGCAAGTCCTGTTGTAGTTTCACGGTAGAGACAATTTTTACAATGTGAAATATAACCTATATTCTCATTAATAGATTCGTCAGTTGCTTTTGATCCTTTTTTAATTACCATATATATTCTCATATAATGTTCTGTACTATGAGACATTTTAATTTCTATATATTTTTTATATTTTGCAAAAGTAAGTGCTACAAATCCTGCAAGTATTCTTATCCCATTTTCATGGCAATATTCACTTTTATAAGGTTTTGCATTATATTTTCTAATACAAGGTGTTTTATATGTTCCACATAATGCAGAAGTGTCTGTAGCTGTAACACATAGGAGACTATTTCTTTTTATTGATGCTGCTGTAGAATCAATAAAGAAACTAGGAGTACCAAATGGATCAATATCTACTACATCAAAACGTCCTCCATTGTTTCTTAAAAAAATATTTGCTTCATGTTTATGGATTTCAAAATTATCTTCTTTAATTTCAATATTATTATTTTCAGCATTAATTTTAGTAAATTCATTTGCTAAAGGACTAATATCATTTACACAAACATTTCCAATATTGTCAATTTCTTTTTTATATCGAATACCACGTATTCCACTTCCTCCAAATACGTCTCCAATATTGATTTTAGAACTTAATAAATTTTGAAAAGTTTGTATTGCAAGTATTGAAATATCTCTATTGAATTCCATTTTAGGGTTATAAAAAACAGGTGCTTCGGATGAAACCTTTTCGAATTCAGGAAACTGGATTTGAACTAATCCTTCATTAATTGTTTTAATATTATTTTTATCATAACTTATATTTTCATCCATTTTATCACATTATAAAAATTTTAATAATTAAATAAATTGATTTATATATTATCTTATTAATAAATTATATTAGAATATTTTAATTTGTATGATTAAATTATAGTTATATAAATTTTTCATATAATTTATATAATATATTATATAAATTTTTATGGCTTTTTTAAGTTTATATGAATTTATTATTTATTATATAGATTTTTTTAAAGTTATATGGATTATTTCAGGTGATTTGATGGCAAAAATTAATATTGCTAGTCCTATTATTGAACAAGAAGAAATTGATAATGTTGTTGAAGTTTTAAAATCTGGTATGATAGCACAAGGTCCAAAAGTTACTGAATTTGAAGAAGAATTTGCAAAATGGATTGGAACTGATTATGCTGTTGCAACTAATAATGGAACAAGTGCATTACATACTACTATGTTAGCATGTGGAATTGGTGAAGGAGATGAAGTAATTACTACTCCATTTACATTTGCTGCTACATCAAATGCTGCATTGTATGTAGGTGCTAGACCTGTATTTGTTGATATTGATGAAGATACTTTTAATATAGACCCATCTAAAATTGAAGATGCAATCACTGATAAAACAAAAGCAATTGTTGTTGTACAATTATATGGTCAATCTGCAGATATGGATCCAATATTAGAAATTGCTAAAAAACATAATTTACTTGTAATTGAAGATGCTTGTCAAGCTCATGGTGCAACTTATAAAGGTAAAAAAGTTGGAAATATTGGAGATGTTGCATGTTTCAGTTTTTATCCAACTAAAAACATGACTACTAGTGAAGGTGGTATGATTACCACTAATAATAAAGATATTGCAGAAAAAGCAAAAATATTTAGGGCACATGGATCTCCTGTTAAATATCATCATGATTATATTGGTTTTAACTTTAGAATGACTGATATTGAAGCTGCAATTGGTCTTGCACAACTTAAAAAAATTGATAAATTTGATGATATTAGAATTAAATATGCTAAATATCTTGATGATGGTTTAAAAGACGTTAAAGGTATTACTACTCCTGTAGTTGCTGATGGATGTAAACATGTATACCATCAATATACCATTAAAGTAAATGGTGATAGAGATAAATGGATTGAATTCTTAAATGATCATGGTATTGGTTGTGGAATTTACTATCCTATTCCTTTATATGATCAAAAACTTTACAAAGATTTAGGTTATAATCAATCTTTACCTGTTACTGATAAAATTGTAAAAGAAGTTATTTCTATTCCAGTACATCCAAGTTTATCTAAAGAAGATTTAGATACTGTTATTGATGTTTTAAAACAAGCTTCTGAAGAATTATTATAAACTAGTTTTTTTACTAGTTTTTAATTTTTTTTTAATTAAATAATATATTTTATAGTTATTATTAAATTATTTTAATTCTTATTTTTCTTAAATTGTACTGTTTTTACTGTTTAATTATTTTATGTACTGTTTTTAATTAGTCATTTATAATTTATTTACTAACTAAACAATAATTAATAAATTCAAAAAATAGCTATTTAAATATTTAAATGTAAAACTTTTTAAAAAAAGTTTAATTTATAAAAATTAATTTATAAATTAATGTAACATATCATTTACTGTTTTTACTTTTGCATCTAAAGTTCTGTTTTCTTGATCTCTTCTATCATCAACTTTAATAACGGTATAAACTCTACCAATACCTGTTTTAAATATTTCTTCTTGAGCATTAGCAATTGCATCATATAATTCTTTTAAATTTTCTGCTTCTATTTGAGTTCCCATTCCCGTTAATTGATAATTTAATCCAGAATCCTTAATTAATTGTACAGCAGCAGTAACATATTTTTTACATTCTGTATCTTCTGCTCCAACAGGTAATATTGCAAAATCACATGTAATCATTTTTAATGTCTCCTTAAAATTTATTATTTGAATATTTATTGATATTCATTTTAATATATGTTTTAGAAATGATTTAAATTTTTATTATTATAATTTAAATTAATAAATAGCTATTTCTAATTTTTTATTATAATGAATAATTAATTTTATTAATTTTAAAGAATAACTTTTTAGTATGGTAAAAATTGATAAAGATGAATTTAATCAAAAAATATTCAAACGTATCTATAATTTAATTGATGAGTATAATTTGATTAATGAGGGTGAACGTATTGCAGTAGCATTATCTGGAGGTAAAGATAGTGTTTTAACACTTCATGCATTAAGTTCTTATAAGAAAATTTGTGGTTTTAATTTTGATCTTGTAGCTATTGCAGTTGATGAGGGAATTGAAGGTTATCGTGCATCTGGAATTTCTTCAGCAGTAAATAATGCTAAATTGTGTAATGTTGATTTGATTCAAGAATCATTTAAAGATAATTTTGGATATAATCTTGATGATATTTATGAAAATTTTAAAAGTGCATGTATTCCTTGTGGTGTTTTTAGAAGACACATATTAAATAAAGCAGCATATGATTGGAATGCTGATAAAATAGCTACTGGTCATAATCTTGATGATGAAATTCAATCTTTTCTTATGAGTTTTGCTCGTGGTGATACACTTAAATTTTCTAAATTTGGTCCGGAACTTAAAAGAATTCACCCTAAACTTGTACCACGTATAAAACCATTATGGAATACTCCAGAAAAAGAAGTTGGTTTATGGGCTGTAATAAATGATATTGATATACATCTTGCAGAATGTCCTTATTCTTCTTTATCATTAAGATCTAAAATTAAAGGATTTTTGAATGATGTGGAAAATAGAAATCCAGGTATTAAACAGAATATTTTATCTTCATTTATAAAATCATTAAATGTTGAACCATCTATGCCTAAATTATATGAATGTGAAGTCTGTGGTGAACCTACTTCTTCTAATATTTGTAAAGCATGTGAAATTGTTGATTTATTAAATAGTGATTAATTATTTCTAAATTAATTATTTCTTAAACTTTTATTTTTAGTTTAATAGTACTTTTAATACTCTATTTTTATAGATGATTTTTCTTTTTATGTATTATCTAATTTTAATATTATTTTTGATTTTTTAATTAATACTAAATAGAATATTTTCTTTTTTTTATTTTTTACTTTAATAATTTAGTTTTAAATTTCTCTATTTTATTAAATTTTATCAATTAAATTTTATTTAAATTAAAATAGTTTAATTTTTATATTTAAAAATTTAAACTATTATTATTATTGCTTATATTTTGGGATTATTATGGATGATAAATTAAAAGTTCATGTTTTACATACAGGTTATGTTGAAGTAGATAAAGCTTTACCTTTTAGAAATAAATCTTTAAATCCTTTTGCTTATACTGGTTTACTTAGAAATAAATCTAATAAAATTAGGTTACCTGTTTCAGTATATTTAATTGAACATCCAAAAGGTAATGTTCTTGTTGATACTGGATGGTCTAAGGCAGTTAGAGGAAATTATAAAAAACATTTACCAGTAAAAGGATACTTAGCTAGTAAACCTATACTTGGACCAGGGGAAAGTATTACTGAACAATTAGATAAATTAGGTATTAAGAAGTTACAATTTATTGTTTTAACTCATATGCATGTTGATCATATTGATGCATTAAGTGAAGTTCAAGATTATGCTGAATTTATTCTTGTTTCTAGGGATGAATTAAAATCTGCTAATAATGGTGGAGGCAGATATATTAAAGAACTTTGGCAAAATACTATTTTTGATAGATTTGATTGGAATGGTGAAATGGGGCCATATTTCAAATCTTATGATGTTTTCCGTGATGGTAAAATTAATTTAATATATCTTCCAGGTCATACTGCTGGTTCAACAGGAGTTCTTATTAAGAATAATGGTAAATTTGTATTTATTACTGGTGGTGCAGCATATGCTAAAGAATCTTGGGAAAAATTAGAATTACCTAGTATAGTTAATGATAGAGATAGAACTTTAAGATGTTTAAAGTATATTCGTAAATTAAGTAGAGCAGATAATTGTATTGAAATATTAGCAAGTCATGATCCAGAAGTTAAACCTCATGTTATTGAATTTTAAGTATAGGTGTATTTATGGATAAAGATAAACGAAAATATGTTTTTTTATTAGTTATTTTAGCTATTTTATTTGTTATTGTAATTGAGAAATATTCATTTAATATTCATACTTATGATATTTTAATTGATTTAATTCTTGTTTTAATTGTTGTTTATGCATTTTATGACTTTTATAAAAATAAGGATAAACGAAAAATTGAAAGAGAATCTAAAAAATCAGACTCTAGGAAAACTTCAAAAAATATTAAAGCTAAAAAATAGCTTTTATACTCTTTTTTTATTTTAGTTTTAGATTTTTACTTAAAAATAGCTTTTATTTTTTATTTTAGTAAATTTAGTAATTTTTATTTAAAAATAGTTAAAAATAGTAAGATAAAGAAGTTATTCTTCTTCATTGCTTTTATTTTCATCTTCTTTATCTTCAGTGTTTTTATTTTCTTTTTTGGTTTCTACAACATCGATAAGTATTTTATCAATTTGATTTCCATCCATTTCAAGAACTTCAAAGTAATATTTGCCCCAGTGTAATTTTTCTCCTTTTACTGGTATTTTTTCAATATAACTTAATATGAATCCTGCAATTGTTGAGAAATCATCTTCATCTTCATTAGGTAATTTCTCATTAATATTAAAGATTTCTTTGAATCTGTCTATTGTGATTCTACCATCAAGTAACCATGAATGGTCTCTTATTTTAATTGCTTTTGGATCATCCATTTCATCAATACCTGGAATATCTCCTACAATTCCTTCAAGTAAATCATTTAAAGTAATTAAACCAAGTACGGTACCAAATTCATCTACAACAAGAGCCATATGTACATATGTTTTGTTTTTCTTAAATTTTTCAAGAAGTTCCATAGATTGAAGGTTATCTGGGATTACAAGTGGATTTTTTAATATTTTATGTATGTCTGTTGAATTTTTATCATTAAACATACGTCCTAAAATATCTTTTGCTTGTACAACACCAATAAAGTCATCTAATTCTCCTCTTGCTACTGGGAATATTGAACGTTTACTTTCAATTATTTTTCTTTGGTTTTCTTCATTTGAATCATCAAGATCTAACCAGACAATCTCATTTCTTGGTGTCATAATCATATCAACTTTTTGAGCATCAAGACGGAAAACTCTTTGAATAATTGATTGTTCTTCTTTTTCAATTGTTCCTTCTTCAATTCCTTCTTCAATTAAAAGGTTAACTTCTTCTTCTGTAATTTCACGTTTTTTAGCATCACTTTCACCAATAATTTTTAAAAATACATTAGTTGATATTGTTAATAAACGTACAATTGGGGAAGTAATACGTGATAAGATATCCATTGATTTTGCAATTTTAATTGATATTCCTTCTGGATTGTTAAGTGCAATCTGTTTAGGTGCTATTTCACCTATTACTAATGTAATATAGGTTGTAATACATACAATTAAAATATAACTTATTGGATATGCATGTGGTATATAAGGACTAAGATATTCTGCTAGTGGTTTAGATAAAGCTGCACCACCAAGTACACCTAAAATAATGTTTATAACGGTAATCCCTATTTGTACAGTTGAAAGAAAATTAGTTGAGTCATCAAATAATTTGATAGCTGTTTTAGCTCCTTTAACATTATCTTGTTCTAATTTTTGGAGTTTAATTTTTCTTGACGATACAATAGCTAATTCTGCCATTGTTAAAATACCATTAATAATAATTAATATTAATATTATGATAATTTCTATTACTTCTTTAATCATTTCCATGCCTTATAAAAAATAAATTTTATTTTTTTAATTAAATATTATGATTTTTATAAATCACTTGCTTTTTGAAAACCTTTAAAACCATGAATTTCTTCTTGCATATCTTGTACTGCTTTTGATGCTTCTTCTCTTGTTTCGACTTTTTTAAAGATTCTCCTTTCTTTAACTTTTAATACTTTACCACAAACACATTTCCTTGTAGCTTGTCCTTTTTTTGC
Organism: Methanobrevibacter sp. 87.7; assembly: GCF_002208625.1. GTDB lineage: Archaea > Methanobacteriota > Methanobacteria > Methanobacteriales > Methanobacteriaceae > Methanarmilla. The sequence continues at coordinate 1,938 of NZ_MRCT01000030.1, read as the reverse complement.
ATAAAGTACTCTTCCACAATCACATCTGAAGATTAAGTACATCTAAAATTCACCTTTTAATTATTTTCAAATATAATAATTCCTTTAAACTTCCATATTTATTTTTTTTAAAAAATTATAATATTTATTTATATATTACTGTTTCATATTATTAAGATTTTAGAAAACTTTATATTGTTTATTTGTTTTAAAATAATAAATTAAAAAATAGTATTTTCTTTATTTTATCTTTTGTTTAAGTTTTATTAAACTTATTAAGTTTTTATATAATTTTAAATTGTTTTTATTATTGGTTTTTTTAGTTTTTTATAATATTATTTTCATTTGTTTTTTTAATGGTTTTATATATTTTTTTGATTTTTTTATTGTTTATTTTTTTATGTTTTACTTTTTAAGTATTTTTTAGAATATGATAATTGGATTTTATTTATAGTTTTTTGTCTAGATTTTGTTTTTTGTGTAAATTTATTTATAGTTTTTTGTCTAGATTTTGTTTTTCATGGTATTATTAGGTTTTTTGTAAATTATATTCCAAATGTTTTTGTTATTAATGGTATAAAGACACTTGTAGGTAATATAAAGAATGTTGCAATACTTACACCAATATCAGTTCCAATAAATACTAAAAGTATTCTGAAAATATTATTATGCCATAAATCTTTTAATGATTCAATTTTATTTAAATTTTTAATATCACTTTTTTTAACTTTCCTATAATGTAATTCAACTAATGCTGAAAACATTCCTGCAGCAAGTAATGGGTGCATTACAGTAAATGGTGCTGAAAGACCTCCAACAATAGCTGATTGTACTTTTGAACCTGAACATATTGATCCTATAAAACCAGCAATTATATAGATTAAAAAATAGTCTATTATTTCACGATTAATATTTACCCCATTAATAAATGCCAGAAAAAATATCACAATAAATAATATTGGAATAAGTGCAATTATTATTTTCATCCATGGAATACCATTTTTTTCATCTAGTGATGTAAGTTCACTATAGCTTGGAATTTCTTCAGGATGATCTAAGTAATTATTAATTCCTTCTTTATGTCCTGCACCTACAACTGCTACAACACTATCTTCAGGAATATTTAATATACTTTGTGCAAGATATGCATCTCTTTCATGAACTAAAACTTGATAAACTTCAGGTGATACTTCTTTAAAGTATTCCATTAATTCTTCAATAGTATCTTCTTGTTTTAATTCTTCAATATCTATTTCTTCATCTTCTCCAACAAAAAGTGATTTAAGAGCACTAAGAATGAATTTAAATTTTTGCCATCCACTCATTTTATTTAGTACTCTTTCTAATGTAATATTAATATCTCTATCAAGTAATGCAATTTTAATATCCAGGTCATTTGCAGCTTCAATTGCAGCAATCATCTCTGAACCTGGTTTAACATCTACATCTTGACCAATTTTATTTTGAAAATAACTTAAAATACTTGTTATAAAAAATAGACCTACTTTATTTTCTTTAATGATTTTTCTCATGGATATAACATCATCTTCAGATTTTACACCATTTTTTTCATCCATTAAACGTTTAAATCTACCATAATCAAGTTCAACACCAACTACTTCTGGTTGGAGTTCATAAATAGTATTTTTTACTTCTTTTACACTATCTGATGATACATGTGCAGTACCTATTATGGTTAAGTTTTCTCTATTCAAAAGTAACACTTCTATTAGTTTGTTTAAGTAGTATAAATTATTAAATATTTAATATGATTTTTTAGTTTTTACTAGTTTTACTAATTTTTTTCTATTTTAGTTTTTCATGTTTTTTCTAAAATATTTTTATAAATTTTATAAAGTTTATTTATTTTTTTTAATATTTATAATTATTTTATTATTTTTTAATTTTATTTTAAAATTTAATTTAATTTTTTTTATTTTTAGTATCTAATGAATATAC
>NZ_MRCT01000003.1 GCF_002208625.1 Methanobrevibacter sp. 87.7 | reverse complement strand
TTTTTAGATTACATATTAAATATTCTAATTTTTATTATTATAATAAAAATAAATATAAAATAGGAAATATAAATTTTAAATTATACTTTTTTAAAAGTTTTTTATAAAATTTTTTAAAATTATTATTATTTACTAATTATTTTTTTGATTATCAGATTTATAAGGAGAAATTAAGTTGTTAGATATAAAATTATTTAGGGAAAACCCTGATTTAATTATAGACTCTGAAAAGAAAAGATTTAGAGATACTACTAATGTAGAAAAAGTTATTGAATATGATACTTTATGGAGAGAAGGAGAACAAAAATTAAATTCTTTACGTTCTGAAAAAAATAAATTATCTAAATCTTTTAAACAAGCTAAAAAAGATGGAACTATTGATGATGTTATTGCTAAATCTAAAGAAGTAGCTGCAGAAATTAAAGATTTAAATGTTAAAATTGATGAATATAAAAAATTACGTGAAGATTATAGGTATAAAGTTGGAAATATTATAGATGAAGATGTACCTATATCTGATACTGAAGATGATAATAAAATCATTAGAACTGTTGGTGAAATTCCTAAATTTGATTTTAAACCTTTAAATCATGTAGATTTAATTAATAAAATTGATGGTGCAGATCTTGAAACTGCTGCAGAAATTGCAGGTGCAAGATTTTATTACTTAAAAAGAGATATATTGCATCTTAACCTTGCATTAATTCAATTTGCATTAAGTGAATTAGAATCTAAAGGTTATATTCCTTTACAAACACCTTTCTTTGTAAAAAGTGATGTTGCTGCAGAAACATCTGAACTTGGTGAATTTGAAGAGACTTTATATAAAGTAGCTGATGAAGATTTATATTTAATTGCAACTGCAGAACAAACTTTAGCAGCATTACATAGGAATGAAATTATTTCTCCTGATGATTTACCTATTAAATATTGTGGTTTATCTACTTGTTTTAGGAAAGAAGCAGGTTCTCATGGTAAAGATACTTTAGGTATTTTTAGAGTTCATCAATTTGAAAAAATAGAACAATTTGTTTATACAAGTCCTGAAAAATCTAAAGAAGCTCATAAAGAGTTACTTGAAACTACTGAAGAAATCTATAAAAAATTAGGTTTACCTTACCATATTGTTGCTATTGTTTCTTCAGCATTAAATGATAATGCTTCTATTAAATATGATCTTGAAGCATGGTTCCCAGGTTCTGAAACTTATAGGGAATTAGTATCTTGTACTAATTGTAAAGATTATCAAGCAAGAAAAACTAAAACACGTGTTGGTAGAGCAGGTTCTGGTGATGCTCAAATTTTACATACTTTAAACAGTACTGCTATTGCTACTGAAAGAACAATTTGTTGTATTTTAGAAAATTATCAACAAGCTGATGGTAGTGTTAAAGTTCCTAATGTTTTAGTACCTTATATGGGTGGTAAAACAGTTATTAATGCTATTAACTAGCTTTTTAATTTAAAATTCTTTTTCAATTTTCTTTTTTTATTTTTTTTATATTATTCTTGTTTTTTTTTAGTTTTTTTTTTTTAGTTTTAATAAAATTAGTAAAATTAGTTTTTTTTAGTTTAGTTTTTAATATTTTTTTTTAGTTTTTTGTAGAATTAGTTTTTTTAAAGTTTACTTTTTAATATTTTTTAGTTTTAGTAAAATTAGTTTTTTTTTTGAAGTGTGTTTTATTTAGTAAAAATAGTTTAAAAAAAGTATAAATGTAAATATTTAATTTACATTTATTTATATGATTATAGGAACATATATCCTGATTCGTTGTGTAAGTGGGTATCCAATCCACCAACTTCTGTTTTTTCATCAACTCTTAATCCAATTGTTTTATCAAGTATTTTAGCTAGTATCCAACTAACTACAAATGCATATGCTCCTGATGCTACAATACTTATAATTTGAACTATAAGTTGATGTGGATTTCCATAGAATAATCCTGCTACATGGTTTATTGCAGGACATGCAAATAAACCTGTTGCAAATAATCCCCAAACACCAGATAATCCATGAACACCAAATACATCTAATGCATCATCATAACCAAACATTGGTTTAAGATAATTAATTGCTAAATAGGAAATAACTGCAGCTCCAATTCCTATTGCTAAACTTCCTGAAATTTTTACAAATCCTGCTGCAGGTGTAATAGCAACTAATCCAGAAACTGCACCAGTTATTGCACCTAATATTGTTGGTTTTCCAACTTTAATTACATCTAATATTATCCATACAATCATGGATATTGCTGCTGCAGTATTAGAAACAAGGACTGCAGAACCTGCAAGTCCATTTGATATTAATGCAGATCCTCCATTAAATCCCATCCAACCAAACCATAAGAATCCAGCACCTAAAACTGAATATCCTAAGTTATGTGGTAATAATGAACTATCTTTTCTTCTTCCTAGAACAATAGCTAATGCGATTGCTGAAAAACCTGAATTAATTTCTACTGCAACTCCTCCAGCAAAGTCTATTGCTCCCATATTCATTAACCATCCTCCACCCCAAATCCAGTGGGAAAGAGGTATGTAAACTAAACTTACCCATAAAATTACAAATAAAATCCATGGATTTGTTTTCATTCTTCCAACAATAGATCCTGAAACAATAGCAGCTGTTAATCCTGCAAATGTTAGTTCAAATGCTGCAAAAACATAGGTTGGTATTGTTCCAGTTAAAGTGTTAACACCTATTCCTTCCATAAATAGATTTTTTGGTATTCCAATAAATCCATTTAAAATACTTGTAGATGTAAATGCTGTTTGATATCCGTAGATTATCCAAATTATACTTGTTACTCCAAATGCAATTAATGATAAAAACATTGTGTTTAAAACATTCTTTTGCTTAGATAATCCTCCATAAAAAAATATAATACCGGGTATAGTCATTAACAATACCATTATTGTTGAAACAAGTACCCAGGCAGTATTTCCTGTATCTAAAATCATATAATCACAAAAATTTTCTATATTCAATACTTAATTTATATTTTTATAATCCTAATTTTCTTAAATTGTAATTTATAAATTTTTTTAAAAAATGTTTATTGATTTTATATTTATAATTTAAGATTTTAAATTTAGTAAAAATAATATTTAATTGATTTTAAATTTGTTTTTTATTTTTTAAGTAGCTTATTTATATTTAAATTAAAATATAATAATTTGCTACTGATTTTAAAAATTAACTAAGTAGGAATTTACTTTCCATATTTATTATGTTTTTATAATATATAAATTTTAGTTTAATAGATTGTTTCTTTAATATTTTTTTTATTTTTACTTATTATTTATGAAATTTTTGTAAAAATAGATTTAATGCTTTATAATTTATTTTTTATAAATATTAAACATTTTAATTATTTTTAGTAAATTTTTTATTTAATCTTTAAAATTTTTATATTTAAATTTTATTTTTTTTAATCTTATTTTAAAAGTTTACTGTAATATGCTTTTGTTTGGTATAATGCAGCTACTGGGTTATGGCCTAATACTCTATTTTTTGTTATTAATGTTGTTGTAAGTGCTTTGGAATATTTATTAAATAATGTATCATGACCTACACATAATCCAATTACAACATTTAAATCAGTTTTTTCTTTATTTAATATTTTTGCTTGTAATATAGGATTACACATTATATTTCCTGTTACTTTTGTTTTTTCTTTTTTAAGTCCAACTGTTTCTGTTTTTTCATGCTTCCAATTTTACATCCTGCACTGTATACTTCAAATCCGTTTTTACGAAGTATTTTACCAAATATTCTACTTTCTCTTATTAATCCTACACATGTTGCAATTCCTATTTTTTTAAATCCCATTCTTTTTGCAAATTCAACTGTTTCTTCTACTCTTGTATATTTACAATAGAAATCTGCTTCAACTTCTGCTGCTATTCTTGATACTTTTCGGTTTTCTTCATCTTGGTATATTTCATATATCTCTTTTTCTTCTTCTTTACTTAATTCTACTGTTGGACAGTATTCTGGGTATTTACTATTTTTAAAATTGACAATTTAAACTACAGCAGTCTATACAAGTTCTATTTTCCTTATCCATTTTATCACATAAATCTAAAATTATATTACTATTGTTATATTTCTATTATCTATTTTTAAAACTTTTCTTTAAATGTTTAATTTACAAAAATTCCTCTTTTATTTAAATTAAGTTCTTATTAATATTTTCTTATTTAAATTTTAGTCTTTTTTTAAATTTTGTCTAAATTCTTTTTATTATTATTCTTAAAATTTAAATATTAGTATTTTAGTAATTTATTATATTATAGAATTCATGCTTATGATTTTTTTATAAGTATTTTTTAGTATTTAATTTAATTTTATAAATTTATTTTAAGATGGTATTATGATAGAAACAGAAGTACTTGTAGTTGGTGCAGGTCCTGCAGGATCAATTGCTGCTAAACATGCTGCATTAAGTGGGGCAGATGTAATTTTAATTGATAAAAAATCTGAGATTGGAACTCCAAAAAGATGTGCTGGTGGAGTTTATGAAAGTGGTCTTAAATGGTTAGGTATAGAACCAAATCCAAGATGGATAGCTCAAGTTATTGTTGGTGGATCTATATTTGCTCCTGATGGAACTACTCTTTCTGTTGATGATGAAGTTCTTCCTGAAAAAGGATATATACTTGAACGTAAAGTATTTGATAAATTTATGGCAATGGATGCAGCAAGAGCTGGAGCTAAAATAATGATTAAAACATTAGCTACTGGTCTTAGAAAAGAAGAAACTGATGATGGTAATTATTATATTTTAACTTGTGAAAGATTCGGAGAAAAATTTGAAATTAAAACAAGAATTATTATAGCTGCAGATGGTCCAGAATCACATATTGCAAGATGGGCGGGAATGACTAAAAGTATTAAAGCTAAAGATTTAATGTCTGGTGCTCAATATGAAATGTGTAATGTTAAATGTGATAGAAGTGATTTAATTGAACTTCATATGGGAAAATTTGCTAAAGGAGGATATGCTTGGATTTTCCCTAAAGGTAATGATATTGCAAATGTAGGTATTGGTATTTCTTCTGAACATAAAGAAAAATCTGCTATTGACTATTTAAATGAGTTTGTAGAATCTTATCCACCTCTTAAAGATGCAAAAGCAGTTGAATTAAATGTTGGTGGAATTCCTATTGGTGGTCTTATTGATAATATTTCTGCTGATAATTTATTAGCTTGTGGAGATGCAGCAGGACAAATTGATTCTGTTACTGGTGGAGGACTTATATTAGGTATGTTTGGTGGTATGTGTGCAGGTACAGTAGCAGGTGAAGCTATCTCTGAGAAAGATTATTCTGATAAAAAACTTAAAGAATATGATGAACTTTTTGATGAAAAATCATTTGGTGCTATGCATAAATTAGATGTTGGTCGTGAATTACTTGATTCATTTACTGATGATGATTATAATCATCTTATTCGTGCATTGTGTGAACTTGATTTTACTGATGTAGGAGTTAAAGATTTTATTAAAGTTTTATTTAAATTATCTCCAAAATTAGCACTTAAATTTACAAAACTATTTAAAATAGTTTTATAATTCTTATTTTTTATTTATTTTTAAAATTAGTTTTTTTTCTATTTTTAGGTTAAAAATTAGCTTTAATCTTTTGTAAACTTTTTATTTTAGTTTAAATTTTTTATTTTTAGTTTTAGTTTTAAGTTTTTAGTTTTTTAAAGTTTTTTAAGTTTTAGGTTTTTTATTTTAATTTTTTATTTTTAGATTCTTTTTATTATGTTTTTTATTTTAATTTAATTTCAAAATTAGTAATTTTATATATAAATTATTAAATTTTATTTAAAAAAATAGTAAAGGAATTAATTTATTTAATTCCTCATAATAATATATGCCATGTAAATAATAAGTAATATTACAAGTATTATTCCTTCTTTTCTATCAATTTCATCACTTGTTCTAGCAAATATGTAAGCTAGAATTGTAACACCAGTCATCACTGCAATATCTGTAATCATTTTAGGATTTATTGGAATTGGTAAAATAAGACCATTTATACCTAATATAAATAAAATATTAAATATACAGGAACCTATAACATTTCCAAGTACTATTCCATGGTCATTTTTCATAAGTGCTGTAATTGAGGTTACAAGTTCTGGTAGTGATGTACCTATTGCAACAATGGTTAAACCAATTAATACTTGACTTAATCCAAATAAACTTGCAATAAAACTTGCACTATTTACAACAAAGTCTGAACCTACAATTACTCCAATTATACCAATAACAATATAAATTATTGATCTTGGAATACTTAATTTAGCTTTTATTGTTTCATCTTTTATTGATCTTACATTATTTTTTGCTTGTTTTACAAGAATGTAAACATATGTTAAAATTCCTATAAAGAAGATAAGACCTATTATTCTATTAATTGTTCCAATGGAATAGCTTACAAGTAAAAGTATAATACTTGATACTATTATAACTGGAAAATCTCTTTTTATTATAACTTCATCTACTTTTAGATTACCAATTAATGCAGAAATACCTAATACACCTAAAATATTAAAGATATTACTTCCAACAATATTTCCAAGTGATATAGCATTACTTCCTTTAAGTGATGCAGTTATTGAAACTGCTGCTTCTGGTGCACTAGTACCAAATGCAACAATTGTTAATCCTACAATGATTGTAGGTATTTTGTAGTTATATGCAACATTACTTGCTCCATCTACAAAAACATTTGCTCCCTTTATTAAAAGAACAAAACCTACAATAAGCATTATTATTTCAATTATCAATTCCATTATTATCCCTTTAACTTTCTATTTTTGGATATTATTTAATATAATTTTTTAATAAATGATTATTTTAACTAAATTTACTTATTTAATTATTATATTATTTATAATATTTATTTTTCAATATTGTATTAGTTTTATTTATAAAAATATGATTTATTTTTAATAATAAAATATTATTACTTTTTAAAATATTATATTTTATATTTTAGAAAAACTTTAAGATAATATAAATTATATATTATATATAATTTATGTAAATTCTTGGAGTAGAAAAAAATGTTATCTGAATGGTTTAAAAAAAATCCTCTTAGTAAAAATAAGATGTTAGATGTTATAAAAGAATGGGAAGAGATTAAACCTTTTGAAACAGATGATGTTTGTAGTCTTGAAGCTGCAGTAGCAAAACATGGTAGAAGATATGTTGCTTATCAAAAAGGAGTTTCAGAAGATACTATAAAAGAACATAAGTGGAAATTTAGGCGTTTTGATGTAATGGTAAAAGAAGAGAGGAAACACCTATTCATAAAAATGATGAACAAGAACCAATTGTAGATATCTTTGATGATTAGTTTTTGATTCTATTTTTTATTTATTTATTTTTTTTACTAATTTTTGGTTTAGTTTTTGTTTCTATTTTTTATTTATTTATTTTTTTTTACTATTTTTTTATTTTTAGATTTTAATTTTTCTTTATTTGTTATATTTTTAGTTTTTAATTTTTAATAGATTATTTTTATTTAGAATTTTTTTCCGCATTCACTACATTCTTTATTTTGTATTGTTATTATTCCATTACATTCATCACATGTCCATTTTTTTCTATCTTCATCCATCATTCTTTTTATTCCTGTGTTTTTAATTCTTTTAGCACTTTCAAGTGATGAATAATTGTATCTTTTAATATTGTTTTTATCTTGTTTTTTAATTAATTTACATGGAAATTCACTACATCGTCCACAATATTTCACTGTTTTTTTATTAAGACATTCTCTTATTTTACATTTTAAAACACTTTTAGTTTTATTTGATCCTTTAATTAAGCATCCTGGACATGGATTTGTTTTCTTTACATGTTTTTCACATAATTGGCAGTTTATACCACATGGTGCAAACATATTTGTATCAATTTTTTCTGGCATTTCCATAATTCCACCTTATTCTTATTTAAGTTTTTAAAATATTTTAATTTGTTTTTTCTCTAGATTTTTTTGTTGAGTTTTTTTTGTAGTTTTTTTATTTGTGTAATTTTTTTTGTTGAGTTTTTTGTGTAATTTTTTTATTAAGTGTGTAGGATTTAATTATTCTTATTTAAATTATTATTTAATTTATTTGTAAAATTTTATATTAAAAAATAGTTATTTATATTTAAAAAAAATAGTTATTGAAGATATAATAATCTTCAATATTTAATTAAATTTCGTTTTTTTCATTAATACCTATGATTGATGCTATAACTGCAATAAAACATAATATTGTAGATATTATACATGCTATTTGTGAACTTTTTGTTAATAGATTATAGTATTTTGGAATTATTGGTACATTACCCATTATTATTGCAAATATTATAGTTAACATAGCAAGACTCATAGTTTGACCTATAACTCTCATTACAGTAATAGCTACTGATGCACTTGGTGTTTCTTCTGGTGGAACTGAACTCATTACCATATTTGTGTTTGGTGATGAGAATATTCCATAACCTAAACCTTGTAATCCCATTGCAATAAATATTACCCATAATGGTGTTGAATAATCTAAGAATATTAATATAAATAGTGCAATTGTTACAAAGCTCATTCCTATTGCTGCTAATTTTTGTGAATCAATTTTATCTGAGAATTTTCCTGAGAATGGTGATACAATTGCCATTATTACTGGTGTTATTACTAATAATATTCCTGTTGTTTGTGAATTTAATCTTAAAATGTATTGGAAGTGGTAATTAAGTATGTATGTCACTACAAATGTTGCAATATAACTTATTAATGCTGCAATGTTTGCTGAAGAGAACCTTTTATTTTTAAACAGTTTAAGTTTAAATATTGGATTTTTGATTTTTATATCAGTAATGATAAATCCAAGTAAGAATATTATACCAATTATTGTAAATATTATTCCTTTTATTTGGTTTAATATTGTAAATCCATATATAAAGAAGAATATTCCAATCATGTATAGTATAGATCCTAGTTTATCATAATCTTCATTTTCATACATATTCCATTCATCTTTAACTTTATATAATGAAAGGAATAATGCAATTAATGTAAATGGTATTGTGAAATAAAATATAGTTCTCCAACCAAAGTTGTAGGTTAATATTCCACTAATAAATGGTGCAATTGCAAGTCCAATGTATACTCCAGATATTATAATTCCTAATGCCTTTCCTCTATTTTTTTCTTCTACAGCTAATACAACAATACTTGTTTGTGTATTATATATCATTGCTGTACCAATTGCTTGTATTGCTCTAAATATTAATAAAGTTATATATGAATTTGCAAATGTTGTAATTATTGTTCCAATTAAAAATAAAACTAATCCTAAATTTAATGTTCTCTTTATTCCATTTTTACCAGAGAATTTTCCAAGAGGTACAGCAGTTATTGCAACAGTAAATAAAAATATATTTATTACCCAATTTTGCATAATGTTATTTAAATTAAATTCCTTTGCTAATTGGGGAAGTGCAACTGCAGGTGCTGCAGATATGAATGCTGCAATAAATGAAGCTATAAAAGATATAATTATTATATAATCTGATTTTTTTAGTTTCATTTTATTCGCCCTTTTAATTGTTTTTTTTAGATTTAATTTTTTAATTAAAAATTGTTTTTATTAAATCTCTTTTTATATATTTATATTACCTATATGATTAAATTTTTCTATTTATTTTATTAAAATTCTTTTTTATTTGTATTAATACAAATTAATTTAGTTTTTAGTTTAGATTTTATTAATTAAGTTTTTAAATTAAATTTAAACAGTTAATTTTATTTTGATTTTATTTTTATATTTTTATAAATTTTTTATTTGATTTTTCTTTTAAAAATATAAAATAATTAGATTTATATATTTGAATATATTAATTAGTTATATTAGTTTTTATAATCAGTGATTAATATGAAAAATATATTTGATAAATGTAAATTTGGAGATTTTGAACTTAAAAGTCATATAATTAGATCTGGAATGTGGGAATCTCAAAGAGATAAAGTAGGCTTTTTAACTCAAGATGTTTTTAATAGATATGAACAAATTGCAAAAAGTGGAGTTGGATTAATTAATTCAGAATTATTTTGTTTAGATCCAAGAGATAGATTCGCAATTTATTCAACTGATATGAATTATAAAGGTTTTTTTAAAGATTATCAAGAACTTACTAAATTAGTTCATCATTATAATGTTCCAATACTTGGACAATTAGCATTTTTCTGGTATAATGATGGTCTTAATCAAAAAATCAAACCTAATGATATGAGCATTAAAAATATTAGACATTTACAAACTGATGTTATTATTGCTGCTAAAAAATTAGAATTTGCAGGATTTGATGGTATTCAAATTAATATGGGAAATAATTTTTACCTTAGTAATTTTATTAATCCATATTTTAATCAAAGAACAGATTATTATGGTGGAAATACTTTTAATCGTATGAGAATTGTTCTTGAAATTATTAAAGTTATTAAAGATAATTATAAAATCCATGTTAACTGTAAATTAAATCTTAATGATGGAAGAAAAGGTGGAATTAGTTTTGAAGAAAGTATGGAAATGTGTAAATTACTTGAAAAATATGGTGCAGATAGTATACAATTAACTTCTCGTACTAATACATTTTCATCAGATAATGGTGTACATCCATTTATTACTTATGCAGATAAATTAAGCAGTGAACTTGATATTCCTGTTGTTTTAGGTGGAAGACTTAATGATATGGATACTATAAATAATATTTTAAATACTACAAATATTGAGTTTTTCTCAATGTCTAAACCTTTTGTTGCTCAACCTAATTTCTTAGAAGAATGGAAAGCAAATGGTCATGGAAAATCAATATGTAAAGGTTGTAATAATTGTTATAGTAAAAAAGTTAGTACCTGTTTTGTTTATGGTAATGGTGATTAATTTAGTAAGATATTGTATTTATTAAAGTTTATTTATCTGATAAAATACTTTATTTTTTAATAAATTTTTTTTATTTCTTTTAATAAAAATGAATGATTTAAATATTACTATACCAAAATATTTATACTTATAAGAAATATAAAAATAATTATTTAATATATGCTTATCATAGTAATATTTAAAAACAAAATTTTGTTATAGTGAAAATAGAGATTTCTATTTTATAATATATTTTCAATATAAAGCTTATTATTAAAGTTTTATTTATTATTTCATTATTCTTATATTATAAAACTATATTAATTAATTTAATGTGGGGTTTATACGTGAAATTTATAGACGATGCAATTAAAGAATCTGAACAAAGAAATGAAGATAAAAATTCTTCTGATACTATTAATTCTGATTTGGATGAAGAGTTAGTAGGAGCAATTTCTCAAAGTAAAACTAATATATTTGTTGTTGGTACTGGTGGTGCTGGTAATAATACTATTTCTAGATTAAATGAAATTGGTATTGAAGGTGCTAAAACTATTACTGTAAATACTGATGCACAAGATTTATTTTATAGTAGATCTGATGATAAAGTTCTTTTAGGTAGAAAAACTTGTGGAGGACTTGGAGCTGGTGGTGAACCAGATGTTGGTGAAGAATGTGCTGAAGAAAGTGAAGATGAGTTAAGAACTAAACTTGAAGGTGCAGATATGGTATTTGTTACCTGTGGTTTAGGTGGAGGAACTGGTACTGGTTCTGCTCCAATCATCGCAAAAATTGCTAAAAAATTAGGTGCATTAACTGTATCTGTTGTAACTTTACCATTCTCTGCTGAAGGTGTTAGAAGGAGAGAAAATGCAGAAAAAGGTTTAGAAAAATTACAAAATGCTTCTGATACTGTTATTGTTATTCCTAATGATAAATTACTTGAAGTAGCTCCTAATCTTGCTTTGAATAAAGCTTTCATGGTTTCTGATGAAATTTTAGGTAGAGCAGTTAAAGGTATTACTGAATTAATTACTAAAAAAGGATTAATTAGTCTTGATTTTGCAGATATTAGAAGTGTAATGAAAGGATCTGGAATGGCTATGATTGGTGTTGGTGAATCTGATTCTAGCGAAAGAGCTTTAGAATCTGTTCATGAAGCTTTAAGTAGTCCTTTATTAGATATTGATATTTCCGATGCACAAGCTGCATTAGTTAATATTACAAGTAGTACTGATTTAACTTTACAAGAAGCTGAAAAAATTGTTCAAATTGTTGGAGATAAATTATCACCTAATGCTAATATCATTTGGGGTACTCAAATTGATGAAAGCTTACAAAATACAGTTAGAACAACAGTTATTGTTTCTGGTATAAAACCTTATGATATGTCAGATAATTCTGAAGAAGATAATTCTGAAGATGTTTCCTCTGAATCTGGTAATGAAAGTGAAGATGATGATCCATTAAGTCAATTTATTGATGGAGTATTCTAATCTTTTTTATTTTTTATTATTGTTGTGATAATTTATGACATTTCAAGAATCATTTGATAAGTTTACTAAAGAGTCTAAAAGAGTTCTTAAAGTAGCTAGAAAACCAGATAGTGAAGAATATTTTAATTTTGCTAAAGTTACAGGTATAGGTATTATTTTAATTGGTGTTATTGGTTTTATCATTGTTATTATAGGTCAACTTATTGGTTTATAAATTTTATTTAATTCCCAATTAATTAATATTTAAGTTATCTTGGAATTATTGAAACACTTATGTTTTGTGGTATATTTTTTCCATAAAACATTTTTCTTGTTTTAGTTTTTAATTATTTATTAGACTATTTTTTATTAGTTTTATAATTTTTACTTTTTTTAATGTTTTTTCTGAAACATTTAAATACTACTTTATAAAGATATAATAGTATTATATTAATCTAATTTTTATAATATTCTAAATTTTTTTTTAAAATTTTTATTCGAAATTTTAGTTATATTTTGTTAGATTTTATAATAACTTAATCAAATCTATAATTAATTATATAGGTGGATTTTATATGGAAGATAATGAAAATTCCATTTATGCTCTTAAAACATCAGCAGGTCAAGAAAGAAATGTAGCAAGATTACTCGCTACTAGAACACGTGAAACTCAAGGTACTGATACTCATATTGGTATTGAGTCTATCATTGTTCCTGAATCTTTAAAAGGATATATTTTAGTTGAATCTTCTACTAAAATAGATATGAGAAACCCTGCAATGAAAATTAATCATTTAAGGGGTATTGTTGAAGGAACTGGTGCTTCTAATGTTATTAGTTTTGAAGAAGTTAAAAGATTCCTTAAACCTGAGCCAATTATTTCTAATATTCATAAAGGAAGTATTGTTGAGCTTATTTCCGGTCCATTTAAAGGTGAAAGAGCAAAAGTTGTACGTATAGACGAGTCTCGTGAAGAAGTAGTTCTTGAATTAATTGAAGCTGCAGTTCCGATTCCTGTTACTGTTGAAGCAGATCAAATAAGAATCATTCAAAAGGAGGCTGACTGATGCCAAAAGACACAGTAGAGGTCCTTATTGAAGGTGGAAGTGCCACCCCAGGACCACCATTAGGCCCAGCAATTGGTCCTTTCGGTATTAATATGATGCAAGTTGTTGAGGAAATCAATGAAAAAAGTGCTGACTTCAAAGGTATGAAAGTTCCAGTAAAAATAACCATTGATAGTGACTCAAAAGATTTTGAAATTGAAATTGGTACACTTCCAACAACTTCTCTTGTTATGGAAGAGCTCAATATTGACAAAGCTGCTCATGAACCAGGTGCTGAAGTTGCTGCAGATTTATCTGTAGAACAAGCTTTTAAAATTGCTAGAATGAAATACGATTCATTACTTGCAAATGATTATAAAGCAGGTACTAAAGAAGTTATGGGTACTTGTGTAAGTATGGGTATTACTGTTGATGGTAAAGATCCTAGAGATGCTCAAAAAGCACTTGATGCTGGCGAATACGATAGCGTATTTGAACAATAGTTATTTTTACACTTATATTGAGATTCTATCAGTGTATATGATATTATAATATTCGTATTATGGTTGATATACTGTTTATTGTAGATTTTTATCTACTATTGTATTTAATATACAAAAAGACTTAGTACTTTTAATTATTAAAAGTATTTTTTGATGTAGTCGATATTATAGATATTATTTTATTATGATTATTTTTTTTATCGATTGCTCGTAACCAAAACTCATGAACTAAGTTCATGGAGGATTTATATGACACAAGATATGATTGAAGCGGTGAAGAAGGCTAAAGAACAATCCAAGCCGAGGAACTTCACTGAGTCTATTGATATGATTATCAATATCAAAGACTTAGATGTCAAAAAACCAGAAAATAGGTTTGAAGAAGAAGTTACTCTCCCTAATGGACGCGGTAAAAAAGTTAGAATCGGTGTTATTGCTGATGGGGAATTAACTGTTCAAGCTAAAAATGCTGGTGTAGCTCTTGTTATCAATAAAGCTGAATTGGAAGAGCTTGGAAAAAATAGGAAAAACGCTAAAAAAATGGCTAATTCCATTGATTTTTTCATAGCTCAAGCTGATATGATGCCACTTGTTGGTAGGTTTTTAGGTCCAGTACTTGGTCCTCGTAACAAAATGCCAAAACCTGTTCCAGCAAATGTCAAATTAGAACCTTTATTAGGAAAATTACAAAATACTATTAAAGTAGGTATTAAACAACAACCTTCAATTCAACTTATTATTGGAACTCAAGACATGGCTGACGAGCAAATAGCTGAAAATATTGAGGCTGTTCTTGCAATCTTAGACCGCCATTTAGAAAAAGGTAGAAAACAAATTAAATCCATGTTTATTAAAACAACTATGGGTTCAGTAGTGAGGGTGATTTAATGTCTCACGTTGCTGAATGGAAAAAAGAAGAAGTTAAAGAGATTGTTGATTTAATCAATTCTTATGAAGTAGTTGGTGTTGTTGATTTATTAAATATCCCAGCTAGACAACTTCAAGAAATGAGAAAAAGTCTTTCTGATCATGCAGTCATAAGATTATCTAAGAAAAATCTTATTAATTTAGCTTTCGAAGATTGCAATAAATCTAAAGAAAACATTGTAAATCTTTCTGAATATTTAACAGGACAACCTGCATTAATTTTCACTGACATGAATCCTTTCAGATTATATAAAATCTTAGAGGATAATAAAACTGATGCTCCTGCTAAAGCAGGTAGTGTTGCTGGTGAAGATATTGTTGTACCTAAAGGAGATACTGGTTTTGAACCAGGTCCATTCTTAGGAGAATTACAACAAATTGGTGCTCCTGCTAAAATTGATAAAGGAAAAATTGTAGTTGATAAAGACTCTGTTGTTGTAGAAGCTGGAGATGTTGTTTCTCAACAAATTGCTGGAGTTTTAACTAGATTAGGTATTAAACCTATGGAAGTTGGTATTGATTTACATGCTGTTTATGAAGAAGGATCTGTTTACAAAGCAGATGTCCTTGCAATAGATGAAGAAGAAACTATTGCTAAAGTACAAGATGCATATATTAAATCATTTAACTTATCTGTCTTCGCAGGTATACCTACTAAAGAAACTATTTCAACTATGATTGGTACTGCTCACAGTAAATCTGTTAACCTTGCTGTTGAAGCAGGAATAGTTAACTCTGATACTTCTGATATTATCTTTGGTTTAGCTAATGGTAAAATGTTAGCTTTAGCTTCTAAATTATCTGATGATGCATTAGATGAAGATTTAGAAGAAAAATTAGCTAATGTTGCTAGTGCTGCTCCTGCAGCTCCTAAAGAAGATAATGATACTGAAGATGAGGAAGAGGAAGAAGAAACTGAAGAGGAAGCTGAGGAAGAAGCAGCAGCTGGATTAGGTGCTCTCTTCGGTTAATCATATTATTAAAATTTTTTATTGTTTTAAATTAAACCTAAATACATTTTTAAGAAAAAATATTGGTGATAACATGGAATATATATATGCGGCAATGATTTTGCATACTGTTGGTAACGAAATTAATGAAGAAAACGTAACTAAAATTCTCGAAGCAGCTGGTGTAGACGTAGATGAATCTAGAGTAAAAGCTTTAATCGCAGCTTTAGAAGACGTCGACATTGATGAAGCTATCGAAACTTCCGCTATTGCAGCAGCTCCTGCAGCTGCAGCAGCAGCTCCTGCAGCAGAAGCTGAAGAAGAGGAAGAAGAAGAGGAAGAAGAATCTGAAGAAGAAGCTGAAGAAGAAGCAGCAGCTGGATTAGGTGCTTTATTCGGATAAGTGTATTTTTCACTTTCTTTATTTTTTCTAAGAGTAAAATTAGTTTTAAAGCTAATTTCTCTTATCTTTTTTGTGAAAACTTTTTATTATTAATCTATTTCTGTTTTTTGTTGTTTTTTTTATTATTGTCTGTTTTTTGTCTGTTTTTATTGTTTTTTCATTTTCAAATTTTAGTTTAAATTTTAAATTTATTAATATAAAACTAATATTATCCTTAAGAAATTCTAATTTTATAATTAAAATATTAAATATTAAAAAGATTAATATATTAATATTATGAAATTTTAGATAATTTTTTAATTATTTATTATCATTTTTTTTTAAAAATTATTTTTTTAGTGGATATAATGGAAATATTTGACAAATTAGGATATAAAAAATATACATGTAAAAAATGTGGTCATGATTTCTATTCACAAGTTGAAAGAGATACTTGTGGGGATGCTCCATGTGATGAATATGAATTTATTGGAAATCCTGCTACAGATAAACCATATGATTTATATGAAATTCAAAAAACATTTAGAGAATTTTTAGAAAGTGAAGGACATACTGCAATACCTCGTTATCCTATTCTTGCAAAAAGATGGAGAGATGATGTATTTTTAGTAGGTGCTTCTATATTTTGTTTCCAACCATGGATTACTTCAGGTATAGTTGAACCTCCTGCAAATCCTTTAGAAATTGCACAACCTTCTATTAGGCTTAATGATGTAGATAATGTTGGAAGAACTGGTAGACATATGACTTGTTTTACAATGGGTTCACATACTGTAATAAATAAACCAGATCATTTTATTTACTGGGAAGATAGATGTATTGAGTTATGTCATAAATTTTTTGAAAGTATTGGAATTGATACTAAAGAACTTACATTTATTCCATCTTGGTGGCAAGGTGGAGGTAATGAAGGACCTTGTTATGAAGTATATTGTAGAGGAGTAGAACTTGCTACACTTGTTTTTATGCAATATAAAACTTTAGAAAATGGTGAAAAAGAAGAAATACCTATTAAAGTTGTAGATACTGGTTATGGTCTTGAACGTATTACATGGATTTCTCAAGGAACTCCTACTGCTTATGATGCATGTTTTGCACCAGTTATTGAAAAACTTAAAGAAATTACTAATGTTAAAGTTAATGAAGAAGTTTTAGCAGAAAGTGCTAGAGTTGCTGGATTAATGGATATTGAAAACTTTGCAGATTTAAGAGCTTTAAGACAACAAGTTGCAGATAAATTAAATATTTCAATGGATGAACTTCTTGAATCTTCTGAACCTATGGAAGCAATATATATTATTGCAGATCATACTCGTTGTTTAGCATTTATGTTAGCTGATGGTATTATTCCTTCAAATGTAAAAGAAGGTTACCTTGCAAGACTTATTTTAAGAAGAACAATTCGTTTCATGAAACAATTAGATATGAAAGAATCATTATCTGATGTTATGGAAATACAATTAGATTTCTTAAAAGATTTCTATCCTGAAATTAGTGATTCTCAAGAACATATTATGAATGTTGTAAATCTTGAAGAAGAAAGATATGCTAAAACCATTCAAAAAGGTAAAAAAACAGTTAAAAGAACAATTAAAAACCTTAAAAAAGAAGGAAAAACTGAAATGCCTTTAGATACTTTAATTGGTTTATATGATGCTCAAGGTATGCCTCCTGAAGTAGTTAAAGAACTTGCAGGTGATGATTTTGAAGTAAATATTCCTGATAATTTCTTTACTATAGTTGCAGATATGCATGAAAAAGAAGATACTCCAATTAAAAAAGAATATCACTTTGACTATCCAGAAACTGATCTTTTATTCTATAAAGATTTTTATATGAAAGAATTTGAAGCTAAAGTTTTAGGTGTTGAATTAAAAGAAGGTAAACTTAATGTTATTTTAGATCAAACAATATTTTACCCTGAAGGAGGAGGTCAACCATCTGATTTAGGATACCTTGAGATTAATGGTAAAAAATATGATATTTCATATGCTGAAAAAATCAATAATATTGTTTTACATCAAATTAAAACTGATAAAAACACTGATTTAAAATCATTAGAAGCAGAACTTAATTCACTTGTTGGTATGACTGCTAAAGGAGAAATTGATTGGGAAAGAAGAATTTCTCTTGCAAGACATCATACTGCAACTCACCTTGTTGTAGCAGCTGCTAAAAAAGTTCTTGGTAATCATATTTGGCAGGCTGGTGCACAAAAAGGAGTTAAACAATCTCGTATTGATTTATCTCATTATAAACGTATTTCTCAAGAAGAACTTGATAAAATTGAGAAAATCGCTAATTCTTATGTAATGGATAATGTTGAACTTAATATTAAATGGCTTTCAAGAGATGAAGCTGATAGAAAATATGGATTAACTTTATATCAAGGTGGTGTAGTACCAGGTAATGATATTCGTGTTGTAAAAATACCAGGTATTGATGTTCAAGCTTGTGCAGGTACTCATGTACCTAAAACTGGTGATGTTGGTATGATTAAAATCCATAAAACTGAAAGAGTTCAAGATGGAGTTGAAAGGATTGAGTATTCTGCAGGTATTGCAGCTGTAGAATCTGTTCAAAATGATAAAGAACTTTTAAGAGAAAGTTCTAATACATTTAAAGTAACTCCAGAACAACTTCCAAAAACATGTAATAGATTCTTTACAGAATGGAAACAATATAAAAATGAGATTAGTAAACTTAATGATGAAATTGCTTCTTTAAAAATTTCTACATTAATAAATAATGTTGAAGAAGTAAATGATATTAAAGTTTTAAAAGAAATTATTGATGGAGATATTAAAGATCTTCAAAATATTGCAACAGATTTCACTGATAAAGGTAATGCTGATGTTGTAATTATTGGAAACAATGAAGGAAAAATAGTTGGTGCTGCATCTGATAAAGCTATTTCAAATGGTGTTAAAATTAATGACATTATTAAAGAATCAGCTAAATTACTTGGTGGCGGAGGTGGAGGTCGTCCAACTCTAGCTCAAGGTGCAGGACCTAAAGCTGAAAAAATGGAAGAAGCTTTAGATAAAGCTTACTCTTTAATTCAATAATTAAAAACTATTTTTTTCTTTTTTTTTTAATTATTATTTTAAGTATTTATTTTTTAATTTTTTCTAAATTTTAACTTTATTTTTTTTATTTAATTTGTAAATTATAAATATAATGATTGTTATATTTTTATTAAGTATAATTTTTAAATTATATTATTTTATTTTAGATTTTTTATAAGTCTAATTTAATATAATTAAGATTATATTTAATTTTAATCTTATTTTTTGGAGAGATATTATGAATTATGATTTAATAATTATTAGATATGGAGAATTAGCACTTAAAAGTGATAAAGTAAGAAGTAGATTTGAAAGAAAACTTGTTAAAAATATTTCTGCTTCAATTGATGGAGAAATTACGAGGACACGTGGAAGAATATTTATTGAACCTGAAGATTTTGATTATGCTTTAAATAAATTAAATAAAATTTTTGGTATTGTCTCTTATTCTCCAGTTAAAAAAGCAAAAACTGATAAAGAAAATATTAAAGAAACTTTAACTAAATATACTAATTATCTTATTGATGAAGGAATACTTAAAGAAGGTAAAACATTTGGTATAAGATGTAGACGTGTTGGTAATCATGATTTTACATCACAAGAAATGGCTGCATATTGTGGATCTGTTGTTATTGATACAATTCCTCTTAAAGTAGATTTAACAAATCCTGATGTTGAAATATTTGTTGAAGTAAGAGAAGATAATACATATATTTATCATGAAAAAATTGAAGGACCGGGTGGACTTCCACTTGGATCTCAAGGAAAAGTTATTTGTCTTATTTCTAGTGGTATTGATTCTCCTGTTGCAACTTATTTAATGATGAAAAGAGGATGTGAAGTTATTGCACTTCATTTTGATAATAGTCCATATACAACACCTCAATGTAAGGCAAATTTCAATGATTTAATTGATGCATTAGAAGAATATGCTTCAGGTGTACCAATTAAAAGATATGCTATTCCTTATGGACATTATCTTAATGAATGTAAATCTAAAGGTCCTGAAAAAATGACATGTGTTTTATGTAAATCTGGTATGTATAAAACAGCTGAACGTCTTGCAAAAAAATTTGGTGCTTTAGCTATTGTTGATGGTAGTAGTGTAGGTCAAGTTGCATCTCAAACACTTAAAAATATTCTTGCTACACGTTATGGTGTTGAAGTACCTATTTTAAGCCCTTTAATTGGTATGGATAAACTAGAAACAAGTAAAATTGCTGATGAAATAGGTACTTTTGAAATTTCTAAAAGAGATGATGGTGGTTGTAAAGCAGTACCTAAATATCCTGAAACTTATGCAGAATTAGATCGTCTTGAAGAAGCTAAAAAAGCTGTTTCTCAAGATGAAGAATTAACTGAAGCTATTAAAAATATTGAAAGAATTAAATAGTTTTTTAATTATATAAACTTCTATTTATTTTTAATTTATTTTTTTTAATTTTTAAATTATTTTCTAAATTATTTATATACTTATTTTTTTAATTTATTTTTTAGTTTTTTATTTTTGTCTTATTTTTCCATAATTTTTTATTTATTTTGTTTATTTTTCTTATTTTGTTTATACATTTTTCTTATTTTTTTTATTTTTTTTTTTTAAAAAAGATAGTAATGTTTATAATATTTCGATTACATATATAGCTACAAGAATATATAATTTACTAAAATATTTTTTTTAATTATCCGTAAATTCATATTATATATTTTTCAATTTTATATTAAATTTATTTTTTTTTTAAAGTGTAAAAATAATAACTAAATTTTTCTATTCTTATTCATTTTTGCGCATGATTTTTTATTAATTAAATAACACTGTTATTTTAGTGTTTTTTAATTTAAAACTTAAAATTTTATTCTAATGGAAAAAATTAAAAGGTGAGATTATGTTAAATGAGTTATTAACAATGTTTGCAACACAGTCTGATTTTTTCTTAGGATTAACTATTGAACATTTAGAGATTTCAATAGTTTCTATAATTATGGCTATTATTATTGGTCTTGGGCTTGGTATTACAGTAAGTGAATATCCTAAGAATAAATGGATTTTAACACTTGTTAATATTATTTATACAATTCCTTCAATTGCATTACTCGGTTTTCTGATTCCTGTTGCTGGAGTTGGTGATACAAATGCAATCATTGCTCTTACTGTTTATGGTCTTTTACCTATGGTAAGAAATACTTACACAGGTATTAAAACAATTAATCCAGAAATCATTGAAGCAGCTAGGGGTATGGGTAGTACAGATAAACAAATTTTATTTAAAATTAAATTACCTTTGGCTTTACCTCATATAATGTCAGCTATTCGTAATATGACTGTTATGACTATTGCTCTTGCAGGTATTGCATCATTTATTGGAGCTGGTGGTTTAGGTGTAGCTATTTATCGTGGAATTACTACAAACAATATAACTCTTGTAGTTGCTGGAAGTATTTTAATTTCTATATTAGCTATTGGTATTGATTTAATTTTAGCAGGTATTGAAAGAATTACTGCTGTTGGTCATTCTAGGAAAAAAATAGGTAATTTATTTAAAAACAAAAAAGTTATTGCAATTATTATAATTCTTATTGTAGGTGTAGGTGCTTATGAAGTATATGATAATTTAGGGCATGATACTATTCATCTTGCATCAAAATCTTTCACTGAACAATATATTATGGGTTACATGTTACAAGAATTAATTGAACATGATACAAATTATAAAGTAGCTTATAGTAGTGGTGTTTCAGGAGGATCACCAACTATTCAGCGAGGTATGGAAAAAGGTGATTTTGATGTATATTCTGAATATACTGGTGTAGGTTGGATGGTTATATTGAAAAATCCAGGTTTATATAATGAATCTATGTTTGATACACTTAAATTACAATATAAAGATAGATACAATGAAACTTGGTTAAACACTTATGGTTTTTCTAATACCTATGAGATAGCAGTACCTAATAGTGTAGCTAAAAAATATAATCTTAAAACTATTTCAGATTTAGTTCCTGTATCTAATCAATTAGTATTTGGTGCAGAATCTGATTATTTCTCAAGAGCAGATGGATATGATAATTTAACTAAAACTTATGGCTTAAACTTTAAAGATACTATGGATTTAGATGTAAATCTTAAGTATGATGCTGTTAAACAAGGTAAAATTGATGTTGTAGAAGTTTAT
The DNA here is from genome assembly GCF_002208625.1 of Methanobrevibacter sp. 87.7. Classification (GTDB taxonomy): domain Archaea; phylum Methanobacteriota; class Methanobacteria; order Methanobacteriales; family Methanobacteriaceae; genus Methanarmilla. The sequence continues at coordinate 5,633 of NZ_MRCT01000003.1, read as the reverse complement.
GCTACTGATGGAAGATTATATAATTCAAATCTTACAATATTAAAAGATGATAAACATTTCTTCCCTTCATATTACTGTTGTCCAGTTATTAGTGGTAAAACCTTAGCAAAACATCCAGATTTAATTCCGGTAATTAGTAAACTATCTGGAAAAATATCAACTAAAGATATGAGGTATATGAATTATCAAGTAGATGTAGAGAAAAAAGATCCTAAACAGGTTGCTCATAACTTTTTAGTATCTAGAAAATTAGTTTAGGGAGTGTTAATATGAATGATAATATTATTGAATTTCATAATATCTCTAAATCATATGGAGATAATGTAATTATTCCTAATTTAAATCTAAATATTAAACGTGGAGATTTTTTAACAGTTATAGGTAGTTCTGGTTGTGGTAAAACGACTATGCTTAAAATGATTAATCGTTTAATAACTCCGGATAAAGGTGAAATACTTATTAATGGAAAAAATATTAAAGATATTGATGTTGTAAAATTAAGACGTCAAATTGGGTATTCTATTCAAGGAAATATGTTGTTTCCACATCTTACAATTGCAGAAAATGTTTATTATGTTCCAGATTTAATTCGTGAAGATGAAAAAAATAACCATAAAAATAAAAATATAGAAAGTGATGAAGCTTATAATAAAAATAAAAAAGAAAAACTTTCTATTTTAATGAAACATGTAGGTTTAGATGATTCTTTTCTTAATAGATTTCCACATGAATTATCTGGAGGTCAACAACAAAGAGTGGGTATTGCAAGAGCAATTGCTGCAGAACCTAAATTATTACTTATGGATGAACCTTTTGGTGCTATTGATGAGATTACTCGTTCACAACTTCAAAAACAACTTAAAGATATTTATAATCAATTTCATCAAACTATTATATTTGTAACTCATGATATTGGTGAAGCACTTTTCTTAGGTCAACATGTTTTAGTAATTAATCATGGAGTAATTGATCAATATGGTACTCCTTCAGATATTTTAAATAATCCTGCAACAGATTTTGTTAAAAAATTATGTGAAAGAACAAGAGTTCTTATTGATAAAAAGAATAATAAAATTTAATTATTTTTCTTTTTATAATTTTTTTTTAATTATTTTTATTCAGTTTTTTATTTTATAAATGAACATATTTTTTTTAAATTTTTAATTAAAAAATAATTTATATGGTTATTTATTTTTACTATATACAAATTGAATATTGTTAATATAAATTTATTTTATTGCTTTTTTAATTTTAAATTATAAAAAACATAATTATTAAATATCATTTTAATTAAAAATAATAGTGTTTAATATATTGACAATTTGAGCAATAGCTTAAAATATATTATTAACTTTATATTGACTTATGGGGTTAAGGTTTACTTAATTTATCTTAAGTTAATAACATTAATATTGAGGTGTCTTATTTGAAAACAACTATTAGTGTAATTAAAGCTGATATTGGTAGTGTTTCTGGACATTGTGTTTCTCATCCTGAATTGATGGAAAAATGTGAAGAAGTATTAAGCAATGCAGTTGAAGAATCCCTTATTGATGATTTTTACATCTCCCGTTGTGGAGATGATATAGATCTTATAATGAGTCATAGAAATGGTGAACTTAATGAAGAAGTTCACAGAGTTGCATATAATGCATTTATGGAAGCAACAAAACTTGCTCGTGAAATGAAATTATATGGTGCAGGTCAAGATTTATTATCTGATACTTTTTCAGGTAACATTAAAGGTATGGGTCCAGGTATTGCTGAAATGGAATTTAAAGAAAGACCAAGTGATCCTATTATAGTATATTGCTGTGATAAAACTGAACCAGGTGCATTTAATTTACCTATTTATAAAATGTTTGCTGATCCATTTAACACTGCTGGTCTTGTTATTGACCCTAAATTACATGATGGATTTAAATTTGAAGTTTATGATGTAATTGAAAACAAAAAAGTTATCTTAAACTGTCCTGAAGAACTTTATGACTTATTAGCTTTAATTGGTTCTACTGGAAGATATGTAATTAAAAGAGTATGGAAGAAAAACGGAGAAATTGCAGCTTCAATAAGTACTGAAAGATTAAATTTAATGGCTGGAGAATATGTAGGTAAAGATGATCCTGCAGCTATTGTCCGTGCTCAATCAGGATTCCCTGCAGCAGGTGAATGTAATGAAGCATTTGCATTCCCTCATATGGTAAGTGGATGGATGAGAGGTTCTCATAATGGTCCTTTAATGCCTGTTTCTGAAGTCTATGCAAATCCGGTAAGATTTGATGGACCACCTAGAATTATTGGTTTAGGTTTCCAAGTTGCTGATGCTAAATTAATTGGACCTGTAGATATCTTTGATGATCCTGCATATGATGAAACTAGACAATTAGCTTCTAAAGCTGCTAGTTATATTAGAAGACATGGTCCTTTCGAACCACATAGATTACCTAGTGAAGAAATGGAATACACTTCTTTACCTGGTGTTATGAAAAAACTTGAACCTAGATTTGAAGATATGGATGAATAGATTTATTCATCTATTCTTTTTTATAATCTTTTTTAGCTATTTTTTGTAGTTTATTTAGTTTTAACTATTTTTTACTTAATTTTATATTTTAATTGTTATTTTAGCTATTTTATTTGATTCCTATCTTTTTATAGATTAAAAATTATTAAATAATATTTTATTGTTTTTTATAAATTTTTAATAATTTAACTATTTTTTTCTATTTTCTATTTATTTTCAATATCTTTATTTATTAAATAAAATATATTCATTTTTATGAATTTAGAGGGATTATTATGAAATGTCTTGTAATAAATGGTAGTCCAAGACGTAAAAATACATGGTCAATGGTAAAAGAAGTAGAAAATACTATGTCTAATTTAGGTGAAGTTGAATTTTATGAGATTCATCTTAAAAAGGAGAAAATTCCATTTTGTAGAGGTTGTTTTAATTGTATATTAAATGGTGAAGATAAATGTCCAAATTCTGATATTATCCAAAATATTGCTAGAAAATTTGAAGAATCTGATTGTATTATTCTTTCTTCTCCAGTATATGTTCTTGGACCAACTGGGCTTATTAAAAATATGCTTGATCATTTTGCATATTATTATCACAGACCAAAACTTTTTAATAAAAAAGCATTAGTTCTAGTTTCAACACAAGGTTCTGGTAAAAAAGAAGTAGAGAATTATTTAAAAAAATCATTATTTAATTTTGGTGTAAATAAGGTTTATTCCTGTTCATTTAGATTTGCAGGTAAAAATAAACTAGATAATAAAATGAAGGATAAATTAGATAAAGTTGCTTCTGATTTTTTTAAGGATGTTAATTCTAAAAAATTACATAGTCCTAGTTTTTATCAAATAAGAAATTATTCTATGTGGAGAGCTATGACTCATAATAATAATATTCAAATTGATAATGAATTTTGGATTAAAAATAATTTGGAAAATAATATTTTCGCTCCAGGAATTCCTATGAATATATTTAAAAAAGCTTATGCTAAAATAGTATTTTTATTTTTTAATAAGATATTTTCCTAGTTATTTTTAATTAAATAAGTTAATCTTCAAATATTTATATTTTTAAAGTAATTTGTATACATATAATTCATATTATTTATCATAAAAAATTATTTTTAAAATTTTAATTACTGTTTTTATAGTTTCTACCATCTCTTATGATTTTTGGTTCATCTTTAGTTAAATCAATAATTGTAGATGGATTTTTACATTTTAATTCTCCAACATCAATTATTAAATCAACTTCTTTTTTTAATTGTTTCATAATATCATCAGGATTAGACATAACCTCTTTATTTGAAATATTTGCACTAGTTGTTGTTATTGGGAAGTTCATACTTAAAAGTCTTGATATCTTATTATTTGGTATGCGAACTCCTACTTTTGAGGTATAAGATGTAACTACTGATGGAACTATTCTTTTTCTTCTTAAAATAAATGTATAAGGTCCGGGTAAATATTTTTTTATAATTTCTTCTTTTCCTTTAGTTTCAGCTACTAATTTTAATCCATCAAAATTTGAAACTAAAATAGATAATGGTTTTTTACTTGATCTTTCTTTAATTTTATATATTCTTCTTACTGCACTATCTGAGAATATATTTGCACCTAAACCATATATGGTATCTGTAGGATATAAAATGACTCCATCATTTTTTAAGATGTCAATAGCTTTATAAATTAATTCTATGTCTGGATTTTCTGAATCTAATTTAAATCGTTTCATTTTATTACCTTTATTTGAAATTCTTTATATTTTAGAAATTATAGGATATTTAAAACATAATCTTTATGTCTTTTATTTATAATTAAAACTAAAGTTTATATTTATAAAAATATATAATTAAATTTATGCTTGGAAGTTTAAGACCCTTTTTAACAAAGATATTAAATCCTATAGCTAAAAGATTAAATGTTAATCCTAATATTTTAACTGTTATTTCTCCATTTTTCGCTTTAGCTGCAGCAATATTTTTTGCTAAAGGTTATTTGAGAGAAGCAGCAATTGTTATTTTATTTAGTGGTTTCTTTGATGTTTTAGATGGTGCTGTTGCTAGATATCATAATAGGACTACTGACTTTGGAGCTTTTTTAGATTCAACTATGGATCGTTTTTCTGATGCAATTATAATTATTGGAATTGCTTTTGGAAAATATTGTACTTGGTTTATAGCAGTTCTTTTAGTACATTCTGCAATTACTGTAAGTTATGTAAAAGCAAGAGCAGAATCTAAAGGAATTCAATGTGATGTAGGTATCGCAGAACGTGCAGTAAGACTTATTATTATCATGGTCGGTGCAATTGTAGGTTATTATTATAAACAATTATACTTTACATATATATTAATATTCCTCATGTTCTTATCTTACTTTACTGTTGGTCAAAGGGTTTATCATGTTTGGAAAGTTACAGAAGAAGAAAAAAACAGATTCAGTAAACATCCTGTAACTTTATCTAAAGGTAATAAAAAAGAGGATGATTCTTCTATTGATTTAAAAAAATTAGATGAAATGGATAAAGAAGAATCTAAAAAAATTAATTCCCTTAAAAATATTGATGATGAACCACTTGAAAGAGATATTGTTTCAGATGATGAATTTGAATCTTTATTTGATGAAGAGGATATTAAAAAAGATAATGGTTTAAGATTAAATTATGAATATGATGGACCTAAAGGAGAAGATGCTCCATTTGACCTAGATAATTCTAATAAAAAAATAATTCGTAGAAAAAAAAGACAAGATTAAATCAGAAGGAATATTATGGATAATTTAGAGACTAAAGAAAAAGTTAAAGTTGATATTGAAAAACTTGAAAGAAATCTTAATCAAGTTGCAGATATTGAATTTTCTAAATTAGAAAAAGATGTTTATGATAGAGCTGTTGATTATAAAAATGATTCTAAATATTATTTAGAAAAAGAAGATTTTAGAACAGCTTTTGGTTGTATTGAGTATTCTCATGGATTACTTGATGCATTAAGAATGATTTATGAAATTATCTAATTTTTTTATTTTTTTTATTTTTTTGTGTTTTTTTACTGTTTTTTTTATTTTTATTATAATTTAATTAATTTTAAAAATATTTTTTTAATATTCATAAT